>NZ_JAMXYB010000012.1:0-71129 GCF_024129495.1 Acinetobacter sp. S4400-12
TGGTTGTACGATAAGTTTTAGCAGTATGTTTATTCATTTTGAAATTATAGGACTGAATAAACCTTATAGGCTAGGTTTGTGCAACAAAGCCTTTGTAAACACCCATCTTCATCTATTAAAATATATGGTGTATTTATTAAAGGAGTTTTTTCTTTGTTTTTAACCTGATATTCCAAAATATAAGAATTATCAATGATTGGTAATATAGGAAATTTTTGAGAAATTTTTTCACTATTTTTAAATAAATGCTGCCCCGCCTTTACCTCAAACTTGCCACCGGTGTTTGATAAGATCCCAGCGCTACTGATTTCAATCTGTGACCCGCCCGCGGTTAGTACAATCTTTTTGGCTGCAGTAATTTCGATCTGATCTTCAGTGGAGATCACTTTGACAGCTTTACGCGCAATAATATCCACTGCATCGTCTTGTGCTTGGATTTCTATCTTTCCTTTGGCTGCATATGCCCTTAAACCATCTTGAGCGGCAAATAAACTTATTTTTGAAGCGGCATGGCCAATAATATATTTTTGTGAACTCAGGTTAATACTGTCGGCTGCCTGATGGCTGATCTGGCCATCTGCAGATAAATGAATATCCTGCTGGGCACTCAGCGCAATGGATTGTGGGGCTGACAGAATCATAATCGCCTGTTTAAAGGCAGCTGCTTTGTCTTGATCCTTTTGTTCAATTTGCTCAATAAAGCTTTTTAAATTCTCAAAGATTTCTAGCGGATCAGTTTGCTGATTTTTAGCCACCTCACTTAGAGCTTGACTCGCCTGTAGACCTGATTCCAGCTGGTTTTTTGCCGGTTCAGCATTCATATGTGAGCCATCTGCAGCTTGCTGTTTATGAGTCGAGATCAATAAACCTTCACCGGCACGAATTGCGCCCCATTGGTCAGTACGCAATTCAAAGCCTTCACCCCGTCCTTCACTTTCAGCCTGTTCTTTCGGATGACTCAAATTACCCAGATTGAGCTGACTGGCCGCATGACTGCTGTGCAACTGTGCGCTGATCTGCCCGGTGGTATCATCAAAACGCAGCTGGTTAAAACCTTGCCCCTGCACTTCTTGTGAACGAATACCACTGAGTTTTTTAGTCTCTGGTAGCTGTCCTTTCTGATCAAATCTGGTCGCTGAACGTTGACCTTCATGAATTCGGCCTACTACAAAAGGTCGGTCAATATTGCCATCAAAAAAGTCAATCACCACAATTTCACCAATGCGTGGCAAGAAACGGACCCCATAACCTTCACCTGCCCACGGGGTCAGAACATCCACCCAGGCTGAATCGGTATCGCTGTCATTACTACCTGCGCCACTGTCATGAACATGGTCATCCGAACGGGTAAATAGAAAACGGATTTTGATTCGCCCCCATTTATCGACATGAATTTCCTCCCCTGCTGGCCCGACGACTTTTGCCCGTTGCGGATAGGCTTGGGGTCGATGCAATATAGGTTGATATTCAGGCACGACGGGAATATTGCGACGTTGTAATACCAGCTGATTAGCCTGCCGCTCATCAGCATCCTTAACTGCTGTCACCTGCCAGTGGCTTTGCTGGATTAACGCACTGACCTGTGCATTCAGGTCTTTCGGCAAATTATTCTGGTTATAGAAGTGTTTGAAGATGATTAAAAATTCTTTATCTGCCGCCTCATGCTGGTCAATTTCAGGATGCTGATCGAGTCTGAACCAGTAGCCGACCTGAGCATCACGCACCGTCGATGTCGCTAGAAATTGCTTGGCCTGTGCAGCATAAAAATGTTGTAAGTTCTGGTTGACCTTCTCGATTTGTGCAGCTGAGGCTGGGGTGGCCTGATCTTCCTGCTGAAGGTCGGTCGCCCATGCTGGACTAATATGCCAGGCTTGTTCCAGTCCCAGACTGGCATTGTTCTGCATCTGGCTATGCTGATGCTTGCTTTGTACTGAACCGGCGCCTTCTTCCTGACTCAGGCGATCGGCATGCCAGCGCTGGATATGGACAGCGGTTGGCTGTAACTGCCGTTCGGCAATAAAGCTGGTAATGCTGTCCGCCTGCTCTGTCGCACTGGAACGATGAAAACGGACTGCCCGGCGACGTAGTGCCTGATAGTGGCGATTGTCATCAATCAGTCTGAGCTTTTGCGCTGCAATCGGTGCAGAAGAATGCACGACCATCAGCTCAGACTCATCAATCAGCCAGTTAATCCCTTCACTGCGCCATAAACGGGTTAAAAAATCATAGTCGGTTTCATTCGACTGCATGCTAAAAGGACGCACATCATAAGTCTGCTGCAAACCGGATAAATCTAGCTTAAGTGCCGCTGCAAATAATGGACTTTTACTCTGCCATTCTTTAAAGATAACTTCAGTAATCTCACGGACATTTTTGTCCATAAATACGCGGCTATTACGGCGCTTATGCCAGAGCGAGGTTGCATCTTCTAGAGTCAGTTTATAAAGCGTTAAGGCTCCATCACTTTGCCCCTGAGCAGCCTGGGTGATAATCCCTGAACTGCGAAACAGTTGCCCCTGATCTGTCACCTGATCGACGGCGACCTGTGTGCCTATAAACTTTTTTAGCGGGATCAAGGCATTGGTAGATAGACAGATGAGTTCAACCTTCACGCCCCGATTCAGAACATGCTGACCATCAATGCGTTGCAGGAAAACTTCTGTATTGAGTTGCGGATGAGAAAATTGAACATGTAAAGCACGTTTCTGCGCACTTAAACCCAATTGTTCAAGTACCTGAGCAATAGAAATTCTTATCATTTTTAATTTTTATGACTATTTTTTCGGCATTATAATGAATTTAATTGATTAAGCCTAGCCTGTTTTATCTGACCTGTTTATTTGCTTTCCTTATGAGTTGAGCTTGAAGGTAAAAAATCTTTATTTAACTCTTCTTGTTTTAGTTCAAGCAGGTTTTCTATTTTAAATGCAGAGGTTTACGCAGCTGTAGAACCTGTATGTACTTAAATAGAAAAGGCAAATGATCAAGTTCACCTGCCTAAACTCAATTAGCCTTTCTTCACCAGATAATGAAACTCTTTATTGCCATTTTCATCTAAACGCTCTTCCTGCAACAACAATTCATGCCCCAGATGCATACAGAACTTTGGAATATCCCAAGACGTTGAATTATCCGTTGCAAAAACTTCAATCACATCACCGGCTTTGGATTTACGGATCGCCTGATGCAGCATCATTACCGGCTCGGGACAGCGCAGACCTCGGGTATTTAATTGCAAGCTAGGCGTCATTTCAGCTTCAGACATGGGCAGACTCAGGAGTTTAAAATCGGACTATTTTAGCATAAAGTGCCCCCGGCATTGCAGCATCCGGTTTTAGTCGTACGGTGAAATACTTGTTGACCCATCTGATCAGGATTTTACAGCACAATTACAATAGACAAGTGTATTTTCTGCGGTATGATAAAATCACGTTTTTTTAGATATTAAGAGTCTTTAGGAAAGATCATGCACGAGGAATCAGGCCCGTCGTGGGGTATGCGCGGCTTACGTAAATGGCTGGGAACTGCACCCGAAACTCGCGACGAACTGCTAAAACTAGTACAAGATTCACGTCGATTTTTAGAACCCGATACTGTTGCCATGCTTGAAGGCGTTCTTGATCTGCCTGCAACCAAAGTTCGCGAGGTCATGACGCCGAGAACATCCATGATCAGCTTGCAAGAAGATGATGAGTTGCTGGATATTCTGCATGTTCTGGTGGAGTCCGCACACTCACGTTTCCCTGTCTTTTCATCGGATCAGCCGGATAATGTGGTGGGTATTCTGCTGGCCAAGGATTTATTGCCGTTTTTGACCGAGCCATCTGCAAAAGTGGATATCCGTGCGTTGATGCGCCAGCCGCTGTTTGTACCAGAAAGTGCGCGTTCGGATCAGCTTCTGCGTATGCTGAAAAATACCCAGACTCATATTGCCATCGTCATCGACGAATATGGCACCACCTCTGGTCTGGTGACCCTAGAAGATATTCTGGAAGAAATTGTCGGCGAAATTGAAGATGAGCATGACAATGCGGATGAAGAATCACAATATATCGTACCAGATCAAGATCCAGCGACTGCCAACACCTGGATTGTTCAGGCGCTGACCCCGATCGAGTATTTTAATACGATGCTGGATACCCAGTTCTCAGATGATGAAGTGGAAACCATGGGCGGATTATTGCTACAGGAAATTGGTCTGGTAAGTGATCTGGAAGGTCAGGTGATTGAACTGGATAACTGGCAATTTACCATTCTTGCAGCAGATTCTCGTTCTATTCATCTGATTCGAGCAGTACGCCAATGAGAGCGTCTTTTGACAAGTTAATGCATACTTCATCGCCACAAAAACCATTACCTCTGATTTATCCATTATTGATTGCCCTGTTTGCAGGAGCCATATTCAGCTTAGCATTGGCACCTTATCATTACTGGTGGCTGGCCATTTTGTCCCCGGCACTGCTCTATGCCTGTGTACGCGGACGTAGTGCCAAACAAGCATTCGGTATCGGCTGGGCTTATGGAATCGGCCTCTGGTTTGTGGGAGCGTTCTGGCTATATACCTCTATCCATGTCTATGGTGATACCAGCGCGGTTATGAGTCTAGTCATGATCCTGATCATGGCCATGGTCATGGGTTTATTTACAGCGGTTCAGACCTTTGTTTATCGCCGTTTTTTCCCGGAAACCCCGCTCACGTTTGCCCCACTGTGGGTACTTTTTGAATGGGCAAAAACCTGGGTATTTACCGGTTTTCCGTGGCTCTTTGTCGGCTATGCCTTTACCGAGCGTTATCTGGATGCCTATGCGCCATTATTTGGGGTATTCGGGGTGTCGTTTGTGGTCATCGTTCTGGCATGTGCGCTGGTCGAAATTCTTAACAAACGCTTTTTCTGGGCTATTCCTTCAGCCATCTTGTTATTGGGTGCATGGGGCGCAGCACAACTGAGCTTTGTCGAGCAAAAAAATCAGAAGCCTTTAACGGTTTCCCTGATTCAAGGCAATATTCCTCAGGATCTGAAATGGTTAACCGAATATCAGGTTAAAACCCTGCTGATCTATGCCAATCTGAGCAAAACCGAATGGGGACGTGATCTGATTGTCTGGCCTGAGTCCTCAATTCCCATGTTCCAGACCGATATTCAGGAATTTTTAGAGTCCATGAAAGTACAGGCAGAAAAGTCAGGTACAGCATGGATTACTGGAATCCCGTACTGGGATCTGGAAGAGTCCAAGACAGCAGGCTATCCAAAATACTATAACAGTATTATGGCCACAGGTGAGGAGTCTAGCGGGCTTTATAAGAAACAGCGTCTGGTGCCGTTTGGTGAATATATCCCCCTCTCCGGCTGGTTAAGCTGGGTTTTGCCTGGCCTGCAAAATGACCCGTCTATGAGTGGTTTCTCACGTGGTGCTGATAACCAGCAGCCGCTGAATGTGAAAAATCAGCATCTGGGTTCAGCCATCTGTTATGAAGTGGCTTATCCCAATTTAACCCGTCGTAATGCCAGCCAGAGCGATTTTCTGGTCACTGTTTCAAATGATGCCTGGTTTACCGGCACAGCCGGCCCATTGCAGCATTTACAGATGGTACAAATGCGGGCCAAAGAAAATGGCCGCTGGTTTATTCGTGCCACCAATACCGGGGTAACTGCGTTTATTGATCACAAGGGGCATATTGTGAAAAAAGCCCCAATGGATCAGGAAGCCATATTACGGGGTGAACTTCCAGCCATGCAGGGCCAAACCCTGTATACGAAACTCAGCGATTGGCCTGTCATGATCTTCTCAGCTCTGCTATTGCTAGTCGGCTGGCGTTTCCGTCCGCGTAAGGTAGATGTCAGCTTCAAGTCGAGACGGTAATTGAAAAGAGAAAACAAAAAACCGGGACTATAGTCCCGGTTTTTTGTTTTCAGTATTTAGAGTTGAGTCGCCAAATAAGAGATCATACTGGCCAGAGTGAGCATCGGTACATGACGATAAATGTAAACGACTGCCTGTTCAAATGCTGAGCTTTGCTCGGCCTGAATGCGAATAACACTCACATTTAATGCTGACCAGAAACAGAGAGCGATTAAACTGCTCATCACACTGATGGCAAAGAAAGCTACTATAATCTGGCTGCTACCTTCGGTGTTCTGCCATAAATGAACGATTCCCTGACTGACCGGCAACATGCTTAAAACCAGAAGAACAGATTTCAGCATCAACCAGTGAAATTGGTTGATTTCATCTTTCAAGATAAATGCTTTCATATGTTTCTCCGTTGGCGAGTCAGGTGCCTTTCAGAGCATTATGAGCTTTTTCAAATAAATAGAAAGTGTAGCTTTATTCATATCTTACGAGAATTGTAATAGATAAACATGGGAATAATTCTTATTATAACTCGCATATCGTTTCTATTACTTAATTTATATATTTTTCAAAAACTTATATTATATTTTATAATTAATACCTATTATCACTTCACTGAATACAAAGATAAGCGATAAAGTGAAGTGATATATTCCATTCAGTGAGAATTTATAATGATTCTCGATTAAGGCTGATAATAAATATCGCTATCCGTTCCATCCCCACCGGCCTGACCATCTGCCCCAAATGAGTACAGATCAAAAGCACGGCCCTCGGTTCCCGGCATCACATATTGCAGTTCATTTTCCCAACTGTCTTTTG
The DNA here is from genome assembly GCF_024129495.1 of Acinetobacter sp. S4400-12. Lineage (NCBI taxonomy): Bacteria > Pseudomonadati > Pseudomonadota > Gammaproteobacteria > Moraxellales > Moraxellaceae > Acinetobacter > Acinetobacter sp. S4400-12. Next base: position 6,676 of record NZ_JAMXYB010000012.1, read on the forward strand.
GATAGCCCCCTTTAACATAACCGCCCGGTAGCCAGTTTTTTGCAGTTGCCGGCTGATTCACCAGAGCATCCAGCCCCCCGTCCTGCATACTTGGATATTTACCATTATCGAGCTTATATTGATCCAGTGCACCTGCAATACTTTGCAGTTTGATGACGGTTGTATCGACCTTGGCTTTTTCACCCCGCCCCATCACATTCGGTACAATCAGTGCTGCCAGCACTCCCAGAATCACAATCACCACCATGACTTCAATCAGGGTAAAACCTGCAGCCCTCTTCATTCGCATCGTATTTGGAAGACCTTGTCTCTGGTTCAGATTCCTTTTCATTTAATCTCTCGCATGTGTTTATATCGTTCAGAATATTCGGCTTCAGGTCAAGCACCTGAAAATTTTAACCGGTTTCTGTTTAAATCATATTATTCATATTTACAATGGGCAGCATCACTGCAATCACAATCACCAAAACAATACTGGCCATCAGCACCAACATCAGCGGTTCCAGTAAAGCCAGCAAGGTTGAGATCAGGGTCGTGACTTCACGGTCCTGCATCTGGGAAGCCCGATCCAGCATCCGGTCCAGTTCACCCGAGGCTTCACCACTTTTGATCATTTGTACCATCATCGGTGGAAAATAACCACTGCGATCCAGCTGGGTTGCCAGGTTGCCGCCTTCGGTGACTTTTTCAGCGGCCAGATTTACCGCATCACGGATCACCCAGTTGTTACTGACGGCTGCACCAATCCGCAAAGCATCGACCAGCGGCACACCGGACTGGGTCAAAATGGATAAGGTACTGGCAAAACGCGCTGCATTAATGCCCCGGGATAATTTTCCAAACAAGGGCAACTTTAAGGTCAGGCGGTCAAAGGCATAATGCCCGGCGGTGCTTCTTAAAAAACGTACCAGCAGGAAGAAACTGGTGATACTGCCTATCAGTAAAAATGGCCAGGCAATCCGGATAAAATCACTGGCTTTCATTAAAGCGACAGTAATCCACGGCAAGGCATCCTTACTCTGGTCAAAAGTCTTGACGATATCCGGCACCACATAGGTCATCAAACCCATCACAATCGCAAAAGACATCAACAGCAGAATAATCGGGTAGATCATGGCACCCTGAATTTTTTTCTGCATGGCGAAACGGTTTTCCGTATAATCTGCCAGTTGATCCAGAATCAGATCCAAATGTCCGGAGCGCTCCCCGGCGGCAATCGTCGCGGTATACAGTTCAGGAAAACGTCCCGACTGCTGTAAGGCCTGAGCCAGGCTATGTCCTTCCAGCACTTTGGAGCGCACCGACATCAGCAGGTTTTGCACATGGACTTTTTCACTTTGTTTGCCAACGGCACGAATGGCTTCTTCCAGCGGAATGGCAGCCGCCACCAACACGGCTAATTGCCGGGTCATCAAGGCCAGATCATAGGCTGTGATACTTTTTTCAAACCATTTACGCTGATAGTGCTGGTCTTTTTTCTCGACCGGATCGACAGAGACCGGAACCAGTGCCTGATCTCTAAGCTGCTGCCGGATCTGGCGTGCAGAATCTCCCTCAAGCACGCCCTTTTGCTGCTTTCCTGAAGCATCAAGCGCAATAAACTGATATGCAGGCATTGTAATGCTCTAATTTTCCAAAATTTTTGCTTAACGCGGTTGCGTCAGACCACCGAAATCATTCATATTCTTTCATATAAATTATCCGCTCACTCTAACACAACTGAACTTTGAGCACGACGAAATTTCATCAGGACCTCTTTCATCATTATGCCGAATTCTGCTCCCCCTTCTGTACCTGTTCACCGTGTTCGCGTTGCGGTACCGGTACGTCTGTTTGATTGTTTTGACTACAGTTTAAGTCAGGAACAATATCAACAGGCCGAAGTCGGTGCCCGGGTAGCGGTTTCCTTTGGCCGGCAGAATCTGGTCGGTGTGATTACCGAAAAGCTGCCGCTGGATGCGCCGATTGATCCCAGTTTCAAGCTTAAGTCGATTACGGAGCTCCTGGATGAACGCGCCATTTTAGATGCTAAAGTTTTAAGTTTGTTGACATGGTCCGCACAATATTATCAATTCCCGATCGGTGAAGTGATCCAGACCGCGCTGCCGACATTATTGCGTCAGGGAAAACCCTACAATCTGCTGGCCCGGACCTGGAAGCTTCTAGAGCATGAGGCCGAAGCCAAAATTCGCCGCTCTGAAAAACAGCAGGAAGCTTACCGGATTTTAAAACTGCATCCGGTCGGTACGACTGAAAATGTACTCAATCTGGCCGGGATTGAAACCGCCACATTAAAAGCCCTGGAAAAAAAAGGCATTTGTTGCTGTGTACTGGAGCAGCAGGATTTCAGTCCTCAGCCGATGCAGCTGGCACAGATGCCACTGACAGCCAATCCTGAACAAAAGCATGCGATTCAGCAAATCCTCAAATACTGCAAGAAATATCAGGCTTTTTTACTGGATGGCCTAACTGGAAGCGGAAAAACTGAGGTTTATTTGCAGGTTATGCAGCAAGTGCTGAAGCAAGGCCAGCAGGTGCTGGTGCTGGTGCCCGAAATTGGCCTTACCCCCCAAACGATTAGCCGCTTTCAGTCCCGTTTTCATTGTCATATTGCCCTGCTACACTCCGGGCTGAATGACAGCAAGCGTTTGCAAGCCTGGCAGGCCGCTGAAACTGGTAAAGCTTCGATCATACTGGGCACACGTTCCGCCATTTATACGCCAATGCCGAATCTGGGCCTTATCATTCTGGATGAAGAACACGATCTGTCCTTTAAACAACAGGAAGGTTTTCGCTATCACGCCCGTGATGTTGCACTGTATCGGGGACATTTACAGCAATGTCCGGTGATTCTGGGTTCAGCAACCCCCAGTATTGACAGTTATGCGCTGGTTCAGCAAGGCAAAATGCAGGTGCTGGAACTCAATCAACGTGCTGGCAGCGCCTTAATGCCCAAAATCCATATTCTGGATTTAAAAGTCGCCCAAAAACAGCATGGCATCAGTCTGCACCTGATTCAGGAAATTAAAAAACGCCTGGCTAAAAAAGAGCAGGTGCTGGTCTTTCTTAATCGTCGGGGCTATGCCCCGGTACTGATCTGTGGTAGTTGTGGCTGGCAGGCCCAATGTCCCCATTGTGATGCCAATTTCACTGTACACCGCCAACCGTATCAACATTTGCACTGTCATCACTGTGGCACCATTCATCGTCTACCTGAACAATGTCCGCAGTGCCAGCATACCGAGCTGGTGACTTTAGGCATGGGCACCGGCAAGGTTGAAGAACATCTGAATGAGCTTTTTCCCGATTCTGAAGTGATCCGGGTCGACCGGGATTCCACCAGCCGGGTGGGCAGCTGGCAAAAAATCTATGACAAGATACAAAAAAGCGAGCCGGCTATTTTGCTTGGCACCCAGATGCTGGCCAAGGGACATCATTTTCCTTATGTCACGCTGGTCGCCATTCTGGATATTGATTCCGGTTTGCTCAGTGTCGATTTCCGGGCCACTGAACGTACTGCACAGCTGATCATCCAGGTGGCAGGACGGGCAGGACGTGGTGAGCATAAGGGCGATGTCTATTTACAGACGCTCAGACCGGATCATGCCTTACTGAATACGCTGGTCAATGAAAACTACCGCGCTTTCGCCAAGCAGACGTTAACCGAACGACAAATTGCCCAGATGCCACCGTTTCGTTATGCCGTGCTGATCCGCTGTGAATCCAGAGATCAGGCACAAAATACTGAATTCTTACAGAAACATGCGGCCCTACTCAGGCAATATCCTGATCTGGTACTGGATATCTGGGGGCCGATTCCTGCTCCTATGGAACGTAAGGCCGGACGCTATCAATCACATATGGTCCTGCTGTCTGTAGATCGTGCCCGTTTGCATTATTATGTCAGGAGCTGGTGGCAGAACCTGTTGCAGGAAAAGCCTTCCAGCATGAAACTGACCCTGGATATTGATCCGCAGGAACTCAGTTAAGACCATTGAAGCTGTCTGTATAAATGAAAGCTCAAGCGGATCGGATGAAAATAAAATTTAAGGCGGAAAAATGTCGATACTGTTGCAAATAACACTGGTCCTGGCAATGGCACTGATTATCGTGCCTCTGAGTAACATGCTCAAATTGCCCAAGGTCCTGGGCTATCTGTTAACAGGCCTGATTCTGGGACCCAGCGTTTTCACGCTGATCCAGTCACCCACTCTCCTACACAGCTTTATAGAGCTGAGCCTGCTGGGGCTGCTGTTCTGGATCGGGCTGCAACTTCGACCTCAGCGTATCCTGCAAATTCCCCAATCCAGCTGGATCATGGCCAGTTTACTCGTATTCGGTTCCACCCTGTTTTTTAGCCTGATGGCCTGGGCATTCTGGCAGCAACAGCTCTTGGTTAGTGTAGTCATCGGACTGGCCGGCAGCCTGTCTGCAATGACTTTGGTGACCCAGTACCTGAACGATCAGGAACAGCTGGCCAGCAGTACCGGTCAAAGCACCTATTCCATTTTATTGATTCAGGCCCTGCTGGCAATTCCAGTATTGGCAGCGATTCCTTTATTTGCTGGCATCAACTCGACCGAACATGGCGTGGCTTATTTTGCCGCTATCATGACCACGTTTAGCGGCCTGTTCCTGTTCAATCATTATCTGATGCGGCCTCTTTATCGCTGGATTATAAAAACGGGCAGCCATGATTTACATATGCTGGTGGCTATGGTCATCATGCTGGCTCTATTGGCCCTAATGCATACCTTGGGGCTCAGCCTGTTTCTCGGTGCCCTGTTTGCCGGGATTCTGCTAGCAGACTCCGATTTTCGTCAAACGGTAGAAAGTAGTATCCAGCCCTTTAAAGGTATCGTGATTGGTCTGGCATTTATTGGACTGGGCATGTCCTTAGATGTTCAGGAACTATTTGATTTCCCCCTCACCATTCTGGCTGGCACGGCGGCCTTGATGCTGATCAAATTTCTGCTTGGGCTAGGCTTGGCACGTTATTATCAGCAAGCATGGCGCAAGTCTGCCCTGCTGGCTGTCAGTCTTGCCCAAGGTGGCGAGTTCGCCTTTATCGCCTTGGTGATGGCAAGCACTCACCAGCTTATGGATCAGGTCTTAGTATCTAGCCTTCTGTGGATGGTCAGCCTGTCGATGTGCTTGACACCGTTATGCTATCGGCTGCTGCATAGCCAAATTCTGCCACGGCTGGACCGGCAGAATCATCTGGCGGCTACCTTTAATACCGAGAGTGTGCCCTATCCACCCACGCCGGTTCTGCTGATTGGATTTGGGCGTTTTGGCCAGATCATCGCACGAATTTTAAGACAGCAACAACAAGCTTTCAGCGTCATGGACCGTCATGTCGAAGCCAGCCATGTGCTGTCTGAATATCATATTCCGTTTTATCAGGCCAATGCCACCGAACCGCACAGTCTGCATCGGGCCGGTATTGAGCAGGTGCAGCATGTTATCGTGGCAATAGATGACATTGAAGACAATTTGTTGGTGGTCCGGCATCTGCGGCTGAATTATCCAGATATGACCTTATGGGTACGTGCCCGTGACCGTCATCATGTACAGTTACTGCAAGACCTCGGTGTAGAACGGATCTGGCGGGAAACTTATGCCTCAGCACTGGAACTCGGCCAGGCCCTGCTGGAAGATTTAAATCCTGAAATGGAAGCGGACTTTTCGCAGTTTATCCAGACCTTTCGCCAACATGATGAAAACCTGCTCAAGCGTCAGTATACTTTAGACAGCGAAGATGCCCTGCATACTGACCGACACCGGCATCATCTGGCAGAACTGGAATATTTGTTCAGTCAGGAGCCGCTACACACACTGCAACCAGATACACAGCAGCAACAGGACATCAACCGCTCAGGAATTGATGCGACAAGAGATGATCTGGCATAACTTGTGTTTTACAATAGTGTCACCATTAAAGCAGGGTTATGGAGAATTTTATGTCTGATTTACGCCAACGCTTTTTTATTGAAGATAGCCCTGTTCGTGGTGAAGTGGTGCATCTTGAAGAAGCTTTACAAACTATTTTAGCCCAGCGCGACTATGCGCCTGCCGTTAAAATCCTGTTGGGTGAGATGCTCAGTGCGACAGCACTGCTGGCGAGCACTTTAAAAATCAAAGGGCGGATCAGTCTGCAAATTCAGGCCTCTGGTACGTTTAAATGGGCCATGGCTGAATGTAACCATTTGGGTGAAGTGCGTGCGCTGGCAGATTATGAAGAAGATCCACATTTTCAGCAGGCAAACGACAGCAGTACGGTACTGAAAACCCTGATCAATCCGGTACTGTTTATTAATATTGAGCCTGAATTGGGTGAGCGTTATCAGGGGATTGTTCCTCTGGATCAGGAAAATCTGGCCGGCTGCCTGATGCAATACTATGACCTGTCTGCCCAGATTCCGACCCGCATTGTCCTGGCCAGTGATCACCAGCGTGCAGGCGGCTTATTGATCCAGCTTCTCCCCCGCAATAGTGAAGAAGAACAGCGCCGTGTGGATGAAGACCTGTGGCCGCGTCTAACCATCTTGACCGAAACCTTAAAGCTAGAAGAGCTGATCAGTCTGGAAGCCAACGAAATTCTTTACCGTTTATATAATGAAGAAGAAGTTCGCCTGCCCGAAATAGAACAGCTGAAGTTTGGCTGTACCTGTTCTAAAGAACGTTGTGCAGTTGCTTTACAGCAGATTGGGGTCGAATCAGTACGTGAAACCCTGGAATTTCAGAATCCGATTGAAATGGACTGCCAGTTCTGTAACAGCCATTACACCTTTACTGCTGAAGAAGCATTAGGCCTGTTTGGCGAACACCTAAGTTAAGTCAGTTTCAAAAAAAAAGCATTCGTCAAGAATGCTTTTTTTTATTTATATTTCGATAACATCGTTGCAAATTTCCTCTTTTAAATAAAACCGACCTTTTGATTTGTTAATAATTAATTACCTTATAGCAAACACCATTCACTTTATTTTAAATAAACGAGACATTCATCACTGTTCATGGTATTGATTTTGTTAATGATTGCAAATAAATTAGAGTAATAAATCTAATACGGATAATCATTAATCAACAGGCAAGTTATGATGAAAAATTTAAATCGTTTAATAATGGGGTTCACCTTGGCAACAGCGGCAAGTTTAAGTATTGCAGCCGATGATCCATTACTGGGGAAATGGAAAACGATTGATGATCAATCTGGATATTCACGTGCAGATGTTGAAATCCGTAAAAAACCTGATGGCAGCTATGAAGGCATCATCGTCGAAACTCGCAGTCTGCCGGGTGCAGAAAAAATGGGGATCTGCCATAAGTGTCCAGGTCAGCTCAAGAACAAGCCTTTCCTAGGTTTGCCATTTATCTGGGATTTTAAAGCAGACCCAAAAAAGCCGCGTGAATACCATGATGGCAAGGTTTTAGATCCGATCAGCGGTAAAGTCTACAAGGGCAAGGCACGTTTAAGTGCCAACGGTAAACGTCTAACCTTACGCGGCTATGTCGGAGTTTCAGTTATTGGTCGTAGCGTAACTTGGGTAAAATACTAATTCTCTAAGCTTTTTAAAGCTCCTCTTGCAGGGGCTTTTTTATTGGTCATGTTTTGAAACAATAAGGTACAAATAATAACTGTTTCAATATTCAGAAAATCACAATAATGGTTGGAAGGCGGTTAATTTTTATTCAAAAATGATGATCAAGCTTCAGTCTCGGCTTCAATTGCTTTGGATGGTTCAATTACAGTTCAAAGTTGGCATCTGTTTCTTCTACCAAGTGACTAAGAAGGGATGCAGGAGCGCAGGTCACAGTACCCGCATAGAAACTCGACAGCTTGCTCTTAAACATATGAAGTCTGACCGTTTTAAAGGCAAAGCTCCAGAGGAGACCCTGTCGGGTTTCATCTTGTTTCATTTCCAAGCTTTGGCAGCTGCTATAGCATGCCATTGGGGGCAGAGCAGCGAGATTTGAGCTACTTAAGCTTATCTCACTCTTCAGCATCATTTCCTGTTGAAGCTCTCGCCTGGCTGTTTAAGGAGTAAACCTATGACTACAATTCAGTATCAAGAGAATTTCTCACACGGTTCTATCCCTTCTGAAATTATGGATGATCGCACCTTTGATTTGATTCATTTTTCTGAAGTCTGCGGCCAAAGTCCGGAATGGGTCATGCAGCTGATAGAACATGGCATTTTACCGGATCGCTCCACCACACAAACGAGCTTCTTTTTAGGTGAGGATATTTCGCGTGCACAACGTGCTTACCGTCTGCAGCGCGATTTTGACGCTTCTTTCAGTGCAGTGGCAATGATGCTGGACCTGATTGATGAGGTACAGGAATTGCGCCGTGAGATTAAACACTTACATTTTAAATAGGCCTTTTCTCATGCCCTGTTCCTATTCAAATTGCTGAATCAAGTCAGGGCATAGTATGTTTTTCTTTGATTTTGAGAGTTCCTGAATTTCTATGAAGACTAAAGACTGCAATAAAAAAATGAAATATATGTTTCCCGAATATCGCGATTTAATTGTGCAGCTTCGCGAAGAAAATCCACATTTCGCCCGCCTGTTTGAAGAGCATAATGAGCTGGACAAAAAGATTGTCCAACTTGAGCTCGATCCGGTGAATCATGTGAATAATGACATTGAAGTCATTAAACGTAAAAAGCTTAAACTCAAAGATGAAATTTACCGTCTCCTGAAAAATGCAGAAGCTGATCCTCTGGAGTAATACTCATCCTTAAAATGTAGCGCTTCATCCGGTTTAGCTATTAAGCGCAATCGGCATTTTTAAAGATGATCTGGCAAGATATACATTTTTCTATTTCAGGCGGCTAAACTTTTCCAGCATTTTCATGGTCTTCACTGTGCCTTTGACGGTTCCGGTCAGGCTGTGTTTAATCGGCTCATAGCCGATAAACCAGAGTAAGTTCATTTGCTGATTCACCTGTTCCTGCGCCAGCATATCAATCACACTTTTTTCACCACGTCCCACCAGATGCCGGCGATAAAAATAATAAACGAGCAAGACGGTAGTGATCAGCATAATCCCCAGCATGATCCAGAAACCTGTAGGCGACTTGAGTCCGGGAATATATTCAAAGTTCATGCCATAAATACCGGTCAGCAAGGTCAACGGTGCAAAGATCGCCGTGATGATGGCCAGAATACGCATATTCTCATTGGTCTGGTTGGCAACTGCGGAAAAATGTAAGTCAATCGCCGTTTGTACTGCTCCACGCAAACGTGTGGTGTGTTTTTGAATTCTTTCGATATGGCTGGTCAGGTCATCCACCCGTATCAGCATGATTTCCTGCTTTTCATTGCGTTTTTTTCCTTTAAGATGCGGATAGTTATCCACAATTTCATCGCGTAGCTCCTGCAGAATTTCAATTTGTTCTTCACATAAATTTTCTACCTGCTGGAAAGCCATATTTTCCTGTAACAGCTGATGCCATCTGGTAAAGCGGCGATGCCCCTGCAAGAGTTCCTGTTGCCAGAACTCTACCCGCTTGGTCAACGGAGTACGCAGATCCAGATAACCGTCCACCATGTTATTCAGCAAACGCAAGGTTAAATCTAGCGGGGTAGCCGGCAGTTTCCGTGGCTTATAATGTTCCTCAACTGGGCGGGCCATCAGTGTGCTAATGCGCTGGATATAACTCTCGACTTCTTTATTGCCCTGTTCGCGTATACTGACCAGCACCTGCGGTGTCATGATCAGGCTCACTGGAGTGGTGGCCAGACCAAACACCCGTTCGTGTTTTTCATGAATCTGGGATTCCAGCTTGATCTGATCCTGCGGACTGATCAGCTTACGGAAAATCAGCAGGTCATAATCTTCCAGCGTATCAAAAGTGCAAGGATGTTCCAGATTTAAAATATCACGCAGATGGTATTCATTGACCCAAAGCCCGGTTTTGGCATACAACTCCTGCTGCCATTGCTCGGCCCGGTTGACCACATCTTCACGGGTACAATCCAGCCAGATAAAAGCAGGCTCAAGCTCAGGATTTAGGTGATCATGCACATAAATATGCTGGCTAGTGGAATGATGATAGAAATAATACTCTTGCATATCTCAATTATTATTTTGCAGATTTTATTACATCATGCCATAAAAAAGCCCTGTGCAAACCCAAGTCATCACTCAGGTCATACACAAGGCTGATTTTTTCAATTCACATCAGCTTACTGATGTGAATGTTTAAAGATTAAGCTTGTTCGATGTCTTTCATCGTCAATTTGATACGGCCACGGTTGTCAACATCGGCAACCTGTACTTTCACTTCCTGACCTTCTTTCAATACATCGGTCACGTTTGCAATACGTTCGTTCGAGATTTGAGAGATATGCAGTAAGCCATCTGTACCCGGAAGGATATTAACGAAAGCACCGAATTCAACGATACGAATTACTTTACCTGTGTAAATTGTACCCGGTTCAATTTCAGCAGTCAGTGCCTGGATTTTGGCAATAGCCGCTTGTGCAGCAGCTTTAGTTTCACCAAATACACGTACTGTCCCGTTATCTTCAATATCGATTGCAGCTTTGGTCTCCTCAGTGATCTGACGAATAGTTGCACCACCTTTACCAATCACGTCACGGATCTTGTCAGGGTTGATATTGATGACCTGGAAGGTCGGCGCATGCATCGAAATCTCTGGACGTGCACGTGAAATCACCTGATTCATTTCGTTCAAGATGTGCATACGACCCGCATAAGCCTGGTTTAATGCAGACTCCATGATCTCTTCAGTAATCCCTTCGATCTTGATGTCCATTTGTAGCGCAGTAATACCGTTTGCAGAACCTGCGACTTTAAAGTCCATATCACCCAGGTGATCTTCATCACCCAAGATGTCAGAAAGAACTGCGTAACGCTCGCCTTCTTTCACCAGACCCATTGCAATACCTGCAACTGGTGCTTTCAGTGGCACACCTGCATCCATCAGTGATAGAGAAGCACCACATACGGACGCCATTGAAGACGAACCGTTTGATTCGGTAATGTCAGATACAATACGGATCACATACGGGAAGCGGTCAGCGGCAGGAAGAACGGCTTGAACACCACGACGCGCCAGACGGCCATGACCGATTTCACGACGTTTAGGACCAGATTCACGACCAGTTTCACCCACAGAGTATGCAGGGAAATTGTAGTGAAGCATGAAGTTATCAGTTTTCGTACCTGCAAGGGTATCCACCATCAACGCATCACGGGTATTACCCAGAGTTGTGGTTACCAGTGCCTGAGTTTCACCACGTGTGAACAATGCAGAACCGTGAGCACGGTCCAGTACACCCACTTGTACGTCGATTGCACGAACAGTTTTGGTATCACGTCCATCAATACGTGGCTTACCAGACAGGATGTTGTCACGTACGGTACGGTATTTAAGGTCTTCGAATAATTCGTTGACTTCGTCAGCCAGACCGGTTTCGTCATTTTCTGGAACGAACTGAGCTAAGGCTTCTACCTGAAGTGCATCAAGGGCCGCATAACGGTCCTGTTTGATTGCAATCGTATAAGCTTCAGAAATTTTCGCTTCGAATGCTTCTTTCAATTTGCCAAGAAGTTCTTCGTTTTTAACCGGAGCTACCCAAGTTGACTCAACTGCACCAGCAGCTGCAGCAAATTCTTTGATCGCCTGGATCGCAATCTGCATTTCGTCATGACCGAACAATACAGCACCCAGCATCTGGTCTTCTGAAAGTTCTTTCGCTTCAGATTCAACCATCAGTACTGCAGATTCTGTACCGGCAACCACAAGATCAAGATCAGACTCTTTGAGTTGTTCTAGGTTCGGGTTCAGAATATATTCGCCGTTAATCAAACCTACACGTGCGCCGCCGATTGGACCACGGAACGGTGTACCTGCGATAGACAATGCCGCAGATGTACCCAACATTGCAGCGATGTCAGCATCCATCGTTTTGTCAGAAGAAATAACGGTTGCGGTGACCTGAATTTCGTTGAAGTAACCTTCCGGGAACAACGGACGAATTGGACGGTCGATTAAACGTGAAATTAAAGTTTCAGCTTCAGACTGACGACCTTCACGCTTGCCATACCCCCCCGGGATACGACCAGCAGCATATTGCTTTTCTTGGTAGTTAACAGTTAAAGGGAAGAAGTCTTGACCTACTTTTGCTTTAGGTTGTGCAACAACTGCTACAAGCACCTGTACACCACCCATGGTGATTACGACACTGTTTGCCTGACGGGCCACACGACCGGTTTCTAAAGTTACAGTGTGCTGACCGAATTGAAATTCTTTACGAACAATATTAAACATCGACATGTTTTATTTTTTCCTGATTTTATTCTAGTGGAGACCCCTAAGGTTTGGCATTCACAGTACAGAACCGAGTAAATGACAAAGCTTAGAAGCCGACCTCACCAGAAATAAACATGATTTTTAAACACAAAGAAGGAGCGAAACATTCGCCCCTTCCTCTAACCTGACATTTGCCAGGTCGAACTTTGTTTTCATCAATATGGCATTCAAAATGCAATAATCCGAAAATAAAGATTTAAATCGAATTAACGACGTAAACCTAAAGCAGCAATCAAAGCGCCGTAACGAGTAGTGTCTTTACCTTTAAGGTAGTCAAGAAGCTTACGACGTTGGTTAACCATACGGATCAGACCGCGACGGCTATGGTGGTCGTGTTTGTGCTCTTTGAAGTGACCTTGTAAGTCATTGATTTGAGCAGTCAAAAGAGCTACTTGAACTTCTGGGGAACCCGTGTCGTTTTCAGCGCGAGCAAATTTAGCGATGATCTCTGCGCGATCTGCGTTTGTTAAAGCCATTCGATTTCTCCGAGATGCTTATATATCTTGATAAAAATCAAAGTAATGAGAATTCAAGACCTTGACTGCCGTGCATCACTACAGCAAGTTGCATATTTTAAGGGAAATTCAGCCAGATTGCAAAAATAGATCCGGCTTTTATCAATAGATGCCAGACTATTTTTCTTTGTTTCTGTCATCTTTGCTTCAATTAAAGCAGTCATACCCTACAGTGATTTTTTATAAAGCCCAGAAGAAATGGCTTTACATGCCATAAACCTGATGAGGTCAAATACAAAAACGAGAATATTTAATATAAAAGTTTTTAAGCCGCGCATGCAGTGATAAACATCGATAAAAAAAAGCCCGAGTAAACTCGGGCTTTTTCGCGCTGTGGTCTCTTCTTTATCATATTATTTATTGTATTTTTTATTGCGTTTTAGGCTTATTATTATGTTAAAGATACATCCTGTAATTTAACAATCATCGTCCTGATGTGGTAGATTTTGCCATAATCGAGAATTAGAACTAGAGGTGTTTATCCTCTGTACGTGTAAGCCATTTCATACAATAAGTTACGCAAAGCTTGCACAATGTTACACTAATAACCTATTTAATTACCCGGCTTACGAAATTTTATTGAGTAATTCTCTGTACTTAAATAATTCATTTAAAGCAAAATTCATTAAAAGCAGGCAATAAAAAAGCCCTGTAGTCTCTCCCAAAACTACAAGGCTTAGCGGCTGTAAGTTTCCTCATTCACTTACTTCACTGTAAGTTCGCTGTCGTTAGACATTCTTGTTGTTATTATGCGATTTATATTCAACTTTCCTTGTTGAACTCTTTGTGTGACCAATCTTCTCAAATCTTATGCAAAAGCTCTATGCGGCAATTTCCTGAATGCTTGTAAGCTTTTACCTACAAAGACTTCGTCTTTTTTGCCAACAAATTACTACAACATTCAATAATTTTTAAACTCAGACCACTGTACCGTGTGGTTTTTACGCAGAGGGCCTGTATAAAGGCCTCCTGATCAACCAGCAAGCTCACTACTTTTTTTGCCCGGGTAATCGCGGTATAAATCAGTTCCTTACTGAGCAGACTTTTGGCCTGCTGATCCAGCACGACCGCAGTATGGGTAAATTCTGAACCTTGTGACTTGTGAATGGTCAGGGCAAATGCGGTTTCGATATTTTTGGGTAAACGCGTAGCAGGCACCCATTTTTCCAGACTGGGGAAATATACTTCAAACTGGGCCTGATCCTGCTGCTCTCGCCAGAAACAGATGCCGATATCGCCATTGGACAGACCTAACTGGTAGTCATTATAGGTCATCATCACCGGACGGCCTGTATACCACTCCCCTTGCTTTAGCTGTGCTGAGGCCTGTAAAAAGCGCTGCTCCATCTGCTGATTAATCTTGTTTAGCCCGAAGTCTCCATGCCGGATAGCCGTTAAAATCCGGTAATCATCAAAGCAGCTGACGACCTGCTGGACATAGGCTTTAAAATTAGTGGATGAATCACCTAAAACAGCCTCGATATAGGCCTGATAGCCATACATCAGCTGCGCATAATACTGCTCCAACATTAACGGATCAGATTTCGCTTCACGCTTTGGCAAATATTGCAATTGCAGCAGGTCAACAGGCACCTGATCGGGTTGAATGGCCCGAAGCTCGCCTTCCTGAACAATGGCCTGCTCAAAGTGGCTGAGTACCATTGAAGGCGGGTGTGACTGCTGGATGAAATTGGCCATCGCACCGATCCTGGCACCCGGCGCAAAACGGCGTGTGGTGATCAGATGGACCCGATTCTCTTGCAAGACCGGAGCCTGTTGCAGGTCAGCCAGCACGGTGCCGACCTCCACTGAAGCCAGCTGATCGGCATCCCCCAATAAAATCAGCCGGGCATGATCAGCAACTGCTGCCAGCAACATCTGCGACAGGTTCAGATCCAGCATGGAGGCTTCATCCACCACAATCACATCATAAGGCAAAGGCTGTCTGGCATGAAAACGCGGCTGGCCCTGATGTCCAAGCCCCAGCAGGCGGTGCAAGGTAACAGGTTGTACCTGTTTCAATGCTGCCAGATCAAATTGCTTTAGGGCTTCACTCTGTAGGGCGTTTTGCAAGGCTTCCTTCATACGCTGTGCTGCTTTTCCAGTCGGAGCCGCCATGGCAATCCGGATATCTGGAAGAGTCTCGTGCAAGACCGCAATAATATGCGCCAAAGTATAAGTTTTTCCGGTTCCCGGCCCCCCGGTGATAATGCTCAGCGCCTGCTGAGCCACCATTTCTAGAGCTTTTTGTTGCTGGGGATCCGTTAAGAGCTTACGCTCACACGCAGTTAAGGCCAGTGTCGGAACAGCCTGCAGCTTGATTCTGGCAATGTGAGCTGCGACAGACTGCTCCAGCTGCCAGTAACGGTACAGATACAACGACTGGTTTTCAAAAACAAAAGGCGCAGCACCTGTAGCGGAGGATTCACACTGCCAGACCAGATGCTGCAAGAACGCTACCTGCTCCACGCTCGCTGGTATACAGCTGTTCCCTTCCTGCATGGCATCCAGCACCTGTTGAATGAGCTGTTTCGCAGTTTCTTCCAGTGGTGCCGAACTAAAAGGGGGCTGACAGAGATAGTCAATCCATCCCCTCAAAGAAGAGACTGGCTGCGACACGTGAACCTGCTCATTTTCCACACAGTTATCCTCAAAGTTATCCACAGGCTAGTTTTCTGTTTAAGCTGTATAAATTTTCCAAAATCGCTACCTTAAGCCCGTTTTTGCTGTTCAAAGTAACCCAGAATTTGATCCAGTTTTAACAGGAATTCTATGTCCGGTTGCCAATGATAAGCTCCCTGTCCGGCCTGACCATTCATTCCTCGCAGATACAGATAAGTCGCTCCCCCCAGATGCTGCTGTATAGCATAATCCTGCATATTGGCTGACAGATAACGGTGCAACGCCACCAGATATAAAGCGGCCTGCAACCAGTAACTGGACTGGCTCATATTCTGCTGAATGGCTTCTGCCGCGTAATGTTGCTGGTCTGGCCCCAGAAAGTTACTTTTATAGTCCGCAATATGATAGCGCTGGCCATCAAAATACACCAAGTCAATTGAGCCGGTCAGATAGCGGGCCGATTTGGCCTCATTGAACTCGCTCATGACAATGCCCTGTTCGGCAAACAGCTGATGAATCTGGCGGATTTGCAAAGGTGCATCGGTCAAGGAAAGATAAAATGGAAATTCTGACAAATACGCCTTTGCCTGCAACTGCTCCAAGGCAAAATCAGCCTGTAGGGGGGTCGACAGGATTTCCTTAACCCAACCATGCATCAGATTCAGTACCATATCTTCCAGAACTTCCTCCATCAAGGCATGAAAGGCATCCTGAAAAACAACCTCAACATTTACCGGCACGGTTGAAGCCGCTGCACTCAGCTGTGCAAGTTCCTGCTCAAAAAACTGAATAAAAGGCTCATCATCCAGCTCGGAAAAACAGGGCTGGAACTGACCGAGAAAAGCTAAAAATCCGGCCTGTTGCAAATGCTGTACCGACTTGAAAAACAACTGCAATTCCTGTCGGTAGCTGTCACGCTGGCCATGCAGGCGAATACCGGTCAGAATCTTATAGTTCAGACTGGAAAGTACACGGTGCATACTCTGTTGCAGGGTATCTGCCGAAAACTCCGAGTGCTGCGCGACCTGAGTCAACAAGGTCTTTAGATTCACACAAGCATGCTGATAATCCTGTGCAAACGCCTGCTCCAGCAAAGCTCGCAGCTGAAATGCCTGCAGGAATTTTTCTTTGAGTTCCTGCCAGATCTGCGGTGCCGTGTTTTTAAAACGGCGACGCATTTCCAGATTCCAGTAGCTGCGATCCTGAAAGTCAAGATGCTCAAAAATGCTGTGCAGGAAAGTTCCGGCAACGGTGCCCTTGGGAAAATTCAGCTTGAGCCAGTCCAGTGGCTCCTGAGCCAGCTGATCCAGATGGTTAATCTCTATTTCATCGGCCGCACTGTCGACGACTTCTGCATGGTTCACCAGATCATCCTGGAGCACAGCAGGTCGAAGCTGATGCTGGGCCAAAGCGGTAAAGCTGGTCCGGCTGCGGGGATAAAAGTGCCGCTGCGGCAAAGCCTGTGCCTGCATTTCAGGCGGCGTTTGCTGCTGCGCCAGAATACGGACGGGTTCCTGACTTAAGGGCTGCTCGATCAGGCTGTAAGGATGCTGAAAAGCAGCCTCGCCCTGTCCACGCCAGAACGCCAGACCTGCCTCAGTCTGTCCGCTTTGATCTTGCAATAGGGCATAGACCCGATGGCTGGCCCGGGTCAGCGCAACATACCAGAGCCGGTGATTCTCTGCAGCATTACGCACAGCATTTTGCTGAATGGCCTGTGCATGCAAATCCTTGTGATTGACCCTAATAACCCGGGACTGTTCCAGTATATTGTCCTGACCTGCAGTCGCAAGCGAAAAATTCAGGTTTCCTTTATGCATATCAGTCGCGGCATCCGCGCCTAGCAAAAAGACCACCTTAAACTCCAGTCCCTTGGAGGCATGAATGGTCATTAACTGAACCCCATGATCTCCCGACAGCTTGCGTTCTTTTTCATTGTCTTTGCCGGAAGGAGACTGCAACTGGCGCAAATACCAGTGATACAGCTTTTGTGCCCCCTGATAATATTCACTCTGCTGACACAGTATGTCGGTCAGATGGCGGACATTTACCACCACCCGCTCATTGTCCAGACTCTGACTGGCCACCAGATTGGTCCAGACCTGAAACAGGTTCAGCGCATACGTCCAGGCCGTAAGAAAGCCTTTCTCGAACCACATCTCCCGAATACTGTCCAGATCGGCAATATAGCGATTTAAACCCTCGCTCTGCTGTTGCAGGTCAATCAGTTTTTTCAGATTAAATCCCAGCAGCCGGGTCAAGAGTGCGCGTTTGACTTTGGCCTCATTAAACGGGTCCATGATGGCGGTTAAAACCGCAGCAATATCCTGGGCAATCGGGCTGGCAAAAACACTTTGTCTGGATTCCTTATAGCAGGGAATTCCCATACGCTGCAGACGCTGCTTGACCTGCTCCAGCGGAAAGTGACCAAAAGACAGCACGGCAATGTCATCAGCGGACAGTGGCTGTAGCGGGTCCTGCTGAAAATAAAGCTGCTTCTGTGCCGAGCGATTCAGCAATTCCCTAATTTTCCAGACCACCTGATCGGCTTCTACATCCTGTTCTCCCAGCTGAATCCAGCGCAAGGGATGCGGATTTTCCAGCTGGTTTTCAACCAGCGCCGGATGAGGACGGCTACCCGCCTGAATCAGGGTATAGTGCACCTGCTCACCAAAATCCATCTGGCATTGAAATAGCGCATCGACCACCTCAACCAGCGGTTTCACCGAGCGGTGGTTTTGCATCAGGGTGTAAATCCGGCCCTGCTTTTGCAGCACATCCGCACGTGCCTGGTTATAGGTCAGCATGTCTCCGCCGCGGAAACCATAAATCGCCTGTTTCGGGTCGCCGACCATGATCATGCAGCCGGCCTGCACCCGTTTGGCATCACGCCAGATTTTGGCCAGCAGATCATCCTGATCCTGGTTGGTATCCTGAAATTCATCGACCAGAATCAGCGGATAACGCGCCTGTACACATTCGGCAAAGCGCTGGCCCTGCTGTCCTTGTAAGGCTTCGGCTAGCGTGCGAATTTGCTGGGAAAAAGTGGTTTCCCCCTGTTTCTGCAAGGTTTGCGGTAAACGGGTCTGCACGCTCTGAATCAGATGAAATTCCAGATATTGGGTCAATTGCTTGAGCTGCTGATCCAGCTTCTGCTTGATGTCACATAAATGATCAATCGCCACAATCAGGCGACTTTGCAGAATCTGCTGCTGTTCTGCTTCCGGACAGCTTTTGTTAAAGACCTGCGTACTGGGCTGAAAGTCGGTTTTCTTGCGGCGCAAATAGCATAATTCTAACAATACCTGCGCAAGCTCGGGATCAAAAAAGCTCAGTGCCCCTTGGGTCTGGACTGCTGCCATCCACGTCATAAAATTTTCACATATACTTGTTAACTTGGTGAAAAAACTCTTATGAAAATACTTCGGTGTGTCCTGACAATAGCGGCGCAATAACGCCAGATCATCTTCATGGATGCTGAGCAGACCTCCCACACAATCTTCAAGCTCGGCCAGATCCCACTTGACTGCTTCAAGTTTTTGAAAATGTTGGGCCTTAAAATTCAGGGCATCCCGCACCAGCCCCATATAATGCTCTGCCGGTTTTAGCAGGTTCTGTAAATAGAGATGATTGATGAGATATTGTGGCTGCTGCTGAATCCATTCCCTTAACCCGTCATGCAACAGTTGCTGGATATAAGCATCCTGATCTTCCGTCAGCTCTGCACGTTCAATCTTGCCGCTTTCAAAGGCAAATTCACGTAATAGCTTCTGGCTAAAACTGTCCAGCGTTCCAACAAACAACTCATCCAGCTGGTTCAATACCAGACGCAAGCGGCGCCGGGCATAGTCCATCCGTGAACCATAATCTTTCAAGACTTGCTGGAACAGCGGATCATTTTCACGTTCCAGTTGAGCAGCCAGCTGAACCGAATTCAGCTGCTGATGGCGCTGAATATAAGCTAAGGTTTCTTCGACTCTTAAGCGCACCCGGTTTTTCAGTTCAGCGGTGGCCTTACGGGTAAAGGTGGTTGCTATCACCTGATGCGGATAATACTGGTCCAGAAAAATCCGCACCATCAAACTGGATAAAGTATAGGTTTTCCCTGTCCCCGCCGAAGCCTCAATCCAGTGGAGGCCATGAAAACGCATATCCTGAATTGGATTGGTCGAAACACTCTGCTTCTGGTTTTCTGACAGCAACATGTTCATTTTACCCACTCCAGATGGTCATGAATGGGCGCATACAGGGCATGAGCAAAATGATGACAGCACGTTTCCAGAGCCTGATCCGGGTCCTGATCCTGCAATATAAACTGCCAGTCCTGATGCAGCTGGTTAGATTCATCACTGGTCAAAGGCCTGCTACTTTCATAACGATTATTCCAACCGTTCAGCAATTCCTGCATTTCGACAATCGTCATCTGCCCGTGTTCATTTTCAGCCCACTTCCAGTTTTTTTTCATCAATAATTCAGCTGGCAAAACCAGCGGCTGTTTTTGTCCAATTTCCCAAGCTTTAAACCAGAACTGTAAATACTCACGTGCCTTACTCGAACTTAGCCCGGAAAATTTCAGGGTTTTATCGCTGAAAATGACAATACGTTCCATCGCCGGGGCGCGCGCATCATCATGAATAAAAGCCAGCCACAGCAGATATTCCAGCCAAACCTGTGCCCGGCGTTTTTCCGATGCCGAAGAAGATTGCATACTGAGCCAATAGGCACTGTGCGCCACTTGCGGTACGGTAATATTTAACAAAATTTCAGAACTCAACTTCCAGGTCTGCTGAGTTACCGGGGTCAGCTCTTTATCCAGCTCAAGCAGGCGCTGCTGCAATCGCTGTTGCTCCTGCTGGCTACTCAGCCAGGTAGCCTGACGGGTTTTGCCGACCGGCAAACGATCCAGCATTAGCTCCGGCTCGATCTCCTGTTCTTGCTGTAACAGAAAATCCCGGACCTGATACTGTTCCAGTTTATTCAATAATAAAGGCTCTCTGGCACTCGGCAAGTCGGCATATTTGACACTAAAAATCCCGACACTTTTTAAAAATAGGCGTGCGGGGAAAATCATGTCCCGAATCCACTCCTCGCCTTTGAGCACCCGAACTTCCTGAGGCTCCAGCGCAGGATAGTGCGCATTGATCCAGCTGCTGCGCTGGCCGGCAGCGTTACGGATATATTTTGCTACAGCAAACCACTGGTCCTGAAAGCGCGGTGTGCTGGCCACGGTAAATCCGGCCGGGTCAAAAGGCTGTAAAGGATGGACATGATACAGCTGCCGGATATGCTTGGCCACAGTCAGGCCATTGAGTTCCACCATAGCATCGACTTCAGCATCCGGCTGCTCTGACTCACAGATCAGGCCAATATGCTGGATCAGCTCCTGCAAGGCCATGGATGGATCACGCGCTTCACCATCATCTACATCGAAGCCATTATAAAATAGCCATAAATTTTCCTGTGCCAGTAACAAGGCATCTAAAAAAGCTCCCTGCTCATCATCCAGACGTGAGCGGTCGCCAAGCTGCGGCTTGAGCATGCTCATCAGGTCAAAAGGCACTTTCTGATGCCGGCCCGGAAACTTGCCGCTATCCAGATTCAGCATGACCACCAGTTTATAAGGCAAGGGGCGGATTTGACCGATCTGGCTAAAAGTAATCTGCCCGCTGGGTTCTGCCTGCTCCAGCTGCATGTCGAGCGTATTCTGGATTTCTTCCAGTACATACGGCAGCGGCAGACTGAGCGCGACCAGTTCCTGACTGGCATATAAATCATCCTGATCGTGATAATCCGCCAAGGTCAGCATCCGCAGCTGCTTGTCAATAATTTCGGCCACGGTTTTCAGGGCGTCTACCCCCGCCTCCCGAAATTCATTCAGATCATTCCATAAATATTCCAGCCAGGTTTTCACCGGCGTACGCTGCCCTTGCTCATGCAGCATCAGCCAGTCCCGACGCTGCACTAGATCCTGATAAATCTGAATAAGCGTTGCAATTAAAGGGAAATCACTGCTTAACACCTGAGCATAGCTCAAGGTGTCCTGAAACAGGCGATGCTCGGGCATTGCCATACCCAAAGCCAGACGGTCTAGAGCGAATTTAAAACTGTAACGGTAATCTTCATCCCCACTGCTCAGGCTTTGCTGTAAATGCTGCTGGTCCAGCCCACGCTTAAAGCCAGCCTCAGCGAGCAGCTGCAACATGCGCTCGACCTGACTATAGTCCAGTGCATAACGCTGCTGGGTAGCGTTCAAGCTCAGCCAGTCGGCAAAATCTTCAATACTAAAACGCTGATGCACCAGCTGAATCCGGCCTAAGACTGCGCGCCAGGCATTGCTGACATCCAGACGCGATACACCGGCAATCTGGATCGGTAAATACAGGCTGTCTTTTTGCAGTCTGGTACTGCCTGGCTCACGTTCGCGCGGTGGTGGCGCAAACACACTACGAATCGCGGGTTCCAGTTCTTTCAGATTAGGAGCCAGCACCAGAATATCACTCGGTTGGCGCGGCTTTTCTTCCGTCCCCTGAGCCAGCCAATGAATCATCTGCTCTTTCAGAACTTCCAGCTGGCGCAAGGAAGAATGACAGACATGAATTTGTAGTGAATCATCTTCAGGTTTGAGCGGATACTGATGTTTTTCAGGTTCCAGCAGATACAGGATATCGGACTGTAACTTGGCCAATAAGCAATCTTGATATTCATCCACAAAGGCATCCGCCCAAAGCCCCTCTTCGCCCGAGGACAGTTTGGACAGAAGTGAGAAGTGATCGCGGGCCTGCTTGCCAAAACGGGTCAGCAAGGGATGACGGGACTCACGGTCTTCGGCATTGAAATTCAACTGAAATGCATTAAAAAAATGCTGGATTTCTTCATCACTTGGCTTGTGTCCCCGGCTCTGCTCATATTTACGGATAAAGCGTTCCTGCACGCCGAGGTCATAACGCGCCTTCCAGTCGGGGTCAACACTATCAGCCCAGTATTCCTGTGAAGGGTTAAAATGGAAAATATAAATATCAATGTATTGGCCCAGACGGCGCAAGAAATCCAGCTGGCCTGGCGGCAGTTCCAGCAAACTAAAGACCACCACTTGAGCGGGCAAACGCTTCAATACCTCAGCCTGAGATTCCGGATTTTCCAGCCGTTCCCAGTATAGCCGCTCAATGTCCAGAATCTTGGCATAATCCTCCTGAAACACATGCTGCCATAACCAGCGCTGCCAGGCTTCCAGCTCACGTGCCTGGATTTTGACAAAATCCCCGACTGGAATGACCTGCCCGTTTTCATCCTTTGGCATATAGATCATCTGTTCAACGTCCAGGGCAATATCCTGTCCCCAGGCCTGCAACCAGTTCGTCGGGCAGCTGCATTGCTGGGGAGGACAGCCACGTGTGCAATAACCGCGATAGTCCATATAATGGCTAAACAGACGCGATACCTGTTCGGCCACCCAGTACAACATGCTCTGCTTTTTCAGCTGTTTTTCGGTGCCCTGCTCCAGACGGTCAGCACTGTCATAGATCCGCTTGATAATCGAATACAGCGGATGGTCTACGTCCAAACATATCTCAGCGGGTAAAATATATTTACGTAGAGCCTGAAACATCCGCCACTTGATGATAATCCGGGGAATGTTGGCCTCACGCACCTGTTCAACTTCCTTAGGACTGTTCAGCACCCACTGATAGGAACTCCATTGAAAGGCACGAATGCGGTGATGAAACTGGGTATTGGCACTGATCCCCTTTTTTTCGGCAATTTTCTGGGTCAGCCAGGCTTCCACCGCCGGTGATGGCACAATAAAATGTCGCGGCTGTAACACCTCGAACGGATTTTGTGCTGCCTGATTGACAATACGCAGCATACTATCCAAAAGTACATCAATACGTTGACTCTGAATAACATGAATTGCCATGGCTTCCCCTGAATATAAAAAAATGCAGCCTTAGTACAAAACAATAAAGATTATTTACTATACTTCGCGACTGGTCTATGCGACTTTAAAACCCATATTTTGCTCAAAAATTTCTTTGAAAAAAGCATCTTATTGATGTTTGAATAGAAAAAAACAACATACAGCTTTAAGGTAGCCCCCATGAAATTAGATAAAATTCCTGACCGTATTGATCCGAGCCTCGATCTGGACCGGATCCGCAATGAATGTTTAGAGATCGTCAAAAAACGCGCCTACTGTTCGGCCGGTGCAGCCGTAATTCCCGTTCCATTTCTGGATGTGGTGATTGATGTCGGTATCTTGTCGCAACTGATTCCCGAGATCAATGCTCGTTTCGGCCTGGCACCCGATCAGATCAGTGTCTATGATGCTAAAACCCGTCAAGTCCACTGGCAGGAACTACGTAAACGCGGAGTTGAGTTTTCCGGTCTGGTGGTGGCACGGACCGCGGTCAAAAAATCGTTGAATAATGTTGCAGCGAAAGTGATCACAAAGCAAGTCACAAAATTCATCCCCTTGGGTGGTCAACTGGTTGCGGCCAGCTTGGGTTATCTCATCATGAAGAAAATTGCGGAAGCACATGTCAACGACTGTTATCGTACTGCTAAAAATATCCAGCAAAAACAGATTGCTCAAAATAAATAAAATGAAGAGTGAGAAAGAGCAAGGATTATTTCCCTGCCCACCTACAACTTCAGGCAGACGATTCTGCCTGAAGTTGTTTTAAAATGGCCTTTAAGACTTCGATCCGAGCGGTGTTTTTATCGTCAGTGGCAATAATATGCCAAGGCGCAAGTTCGGTTGAAGTCCGCTCAAACATGTCTGCAGCGGCTTTCAGATAGTTTTCCCATTGCTCCCGGTTACGCCAGTCTTCTTCGGTAATTTTAAAACGTTTATGCGGAGTTTCTTCACGTGCCTTGAAACGCGCCGCCTGCTCTTCTTTGGAAATGGCCAGCCAGATTTTGATAATGACAGTCTGATGTTCGACCAGACTCTGTTCAAAGTGGTTAATTTCCCCATAGGCCCGTTGCCACTCAACCGCACTGGCCAAACCCTCCACCCGCTCGACCAGTACCCGGCCATACCAGGAACGATCCAGAATACAGATATCATCATCGGTTTGTAACTTGGTCCAGAAACGCCATAAATATGGACGGCTGAGTTCATATTTTTCTGGTGCCGCGATGGTATAAATTTCATACTCACGTGGATCAAGTTTTTTCACAATCCGCTTGATGGCCCCGCCTTTACCGGCTGCATCTATACCCTCAAACAGGATCAGGACATTGCGCGGATCATCACGTAAGGCACTGGCAACCCTGGAAGTCAGCTTTTTAAGTTCTGGCTTATAATCTTCCGCTTCGGCAAGGCGTTGCTCAGGTGATTTTAACCGCTCTGGAGTTTTAGCTTGCTGCCATCTGCCGGGGGCTCTCTTCGGGTGCGCCGGACAATTCTTTAAAGCATTCAAAATGGCCTGGGCAAACTGCTGATCACGCTGTTTTTCATCTGCACCGTCAATAATCAGCCAGTCATCGCTAAAGCGCTGGCGCAGCTCCTGCACAGTGTCATATTGCTTCTTGTTACGCCAGTCCAGTCCATGCAATTTATGCCAGCGCAACTCGCTGGGCTCAATCTGATCCAGACGGGCTTGCAACACCTGCCACGACAGGTCAATCCAGATTTTGACCACATCCACGTGATTGTTTTTCAGATCCTGTTCAAAAGCGCGCATCTCATCAATATAAGCATCAAATTTGGCCTCACTGATGGGCTGTGTCGGCTGCATTGCCGTACTAATCAGGTCGCTATACCAGGTACCAAACATCACCATAAGCTGACCTTCCGCCGGAATAAAGCGTACATAAGGCTGCCAGAAAGGTTGTTTGTTATGCAGCATCAAGGGTCGGTCTGCTTTTACCCCTAGATAACGCGGATCGACCCACTCACGCAGCTGTTTGACTGCCTCCCCTTTACCGGCCAGCTCTATCCCATTCACCAGGACCAGTACACTTTTGGCATTCTTTCCGCCTTGGGTATTTTTTAAATTGTATTGTGCATCAATCAGCTGGAGGGATAACTGGTCTTCATCCATAAGCTGAAAAGGCGATTGTTCTAAATCCATACTGAGCCCTTTTCTCTTCTTCTTGTAGGCAGTATAACGGGGAACTTTTCCACTCAAACAGGGCCAGCAACGTTTTTCACACGATTAGTTTGATTGTTTAAACAGCGAATTGACCTGTAAATCAGGTTTCATTGGTCAATTTGTCATGGCGAGATCCTTCAACACCCTCTAAGATTCTGACATCGTAAAAAAATATCTGAACTATCATGTCCAAACTTGCCGCACTTGATGAGTTATTAGAACGTTATGATCAGCTGAGCTACCATCGTCAGTCCGAAATTTTAAGCCGCTTACAGGATGTACAGGCATGGCAGAAAACCCGGATGCAGCATAGCCATCAAACCCATTTTTCAGCAAAGCAGAACCAGCTGATGGCCGACTATTTTCTCAACCGGCTTTATGGCGGACCGGACTTTGATGCGCTGGCCACACAAATTAAACGCCTGATGAAATATGCCCATAAAGCTGAAAAAGTTATTCCGGAAAATGCCATTAAAACTGGTACATTGGGGGTTGAACTGGCGATTCTGGCGGTGCAACTAGATGAGCAGGTGGCCATCCAGCTGTTGAAAGACTATCCGGCGGATACCCCGCTGAATGATGAGATGATGCGATTGGCTTATATAAAGCTGGATCAGGCACAGGCGCGTTTAAAACAGCTGGAACTGCTGGACCAGCTGGGTCATAGCCTGGATAAATACATGCGCTCCTTTATGGTCTATACGGCCTTTAAAATGTGTAAAGGTGCAGCAAATAAATATAATTTTCAGGTCATGTATGAATTTATGCAGGAAGGTTTCCTGGCCATGAAACCGTTAAAGTCCGCTGAACAGTTTGTCCGTGACTTTACCCAAGGCGAACGTCATATCATTGACCGGGTGCATGCTGGCGATCTGCGGCCCTTTCAATAAGCGTTATTTTTCACCAGATCAAGCAGCACTGAGACTTGCCTGCCCTCGGACTAAAAGTCATCCTTTTGCCCAGAGCAGGCCGTCATCCTACAAGAAGATAGCGTGATCATGCACCCGAAAGATTTCAGCTGACTTGCTCATTTTTCTGTATATTATTCATAACAATTGCATGATGAATGCTGAATAACATCTTAGAATCTGTCATTATGCAGTCAATATAAGATTAACCCGATGACTATGTTAGGAGTGACTCCCATGTCGAATGAAAATCCAACACCTGCCCCTACCCCCGAGTCGGCACAACAGACAGACAAAGTGAGTCCATTCTTAACTGAAACTCTTCCTCAAGGCACCCCGCAAGGTCAGCAACAATCCCTCGAACAACGCCTGACCGATACCCCGGTGACCTCAACAGTACCTAAGTACAATCTGCCACGCGGCGCCAATACCGGCAATGTCGGTTCGACCACGCACTTTGGTTATCAGACTGTCAACAGTGATGAAAAAGCCCAGAAAGTGGCGGAAGTCTTCCATTCGGTTGCCAGCAAATACGACATCATGAATGACCTGATGTCTTTTGGTATTCACCGTCTGTGGAAACGTTTTGCAATTAATATGTCGGGGGTACGCCGTGGTCAGCATGTGCTGGATATTGCAGGCGGTACGGGTGATCTGGCTAAAGTTTTCAGCCGCGAGGTTGGCCCAACCGGCCATGTAGTACTCTCTGATATTAATGAATCCATGCTGAATGTTGGCCGTGACCGTCTGATCGATGCCGGCTGTACCAATGTCGACTTTGTTCTGGCCAATGCTGAAACTCTGGAACCCTTTGCAGACAACAGCTTTGATCTGCTGACCATTTCATTTGGTCTGCGTAACGTGACTGACAAAGATGCAGCACTGGCAGCGATGTACCGCGTGCTTAAGCCAGGCGGCCGTCTGTTGATTCTGGAGTTTTCTAAACCAGTCTTTGAGCCATTTTCAAAACTGTATGACCTGTATTCATTCACCGCTTTACCGATCATGGGTAAAATCGTGGCAAATGATTCAGAAAGTTATAAATACCTTGCTGAATCAATTCGCATGCATCCAGACCAGCGCACCCTGAAAGGCATGATGGAAAATGCCGGCTTCCAGAACTGTGATTACCACAACCTGACTGGCGGTATTGTGGCCGTTCACCGTGGTTTCAAACTCTAAGAGGCTATGCCAATGTGGTCAATTCTCGCCCTAGGGGCAATTGAACGCGTGATTCATCAGATGATTGATCTGGATGGCATTACTCGCATTCAGACCAATGCGCTAGCCGGTAAAATGCTGCGTGTGGTCATTGCATCACCACAGCTTTCGGTAGATGTATGCTTTGATGAAGGCAAGGTTCGCTTAGAAGCCACTGCAACCGGACATGCTGAACAGCCTTCTATTTTTGAGCAGCGCCCTTTTGACGCGCAAACGTCTAGCCTCGTAGAGGCAACAGCGACGCTAAACGTCAAGAATATGGTGGAACTGTTCAGCCTGTTGGTATCCGATGACATCGGCAATATTCCGCTACAGGGCGACTATAAACTTCTGCAGGAAATCCAGCGCATCATACAGCAGGCGGAACCTGATCTCGCTGCTCACCTGAGCCCCTGGATTGGCCCGACTCTGGCCCATGAGCTGGGTAAACTGCAACTAGCGCCCCAATATGTCAAACGCGCCTTGCAGAGCAAGCTATTCTTTGCTGAAGACACATTAAAAGAAGACAGTGGTTTATTTGCTCCACGCTGGCAAATGGATGACTTAAATCAGGATACCCGTATCCTGAACCAGAATTTAGATCGCGTTGAAGCCAGGATTCGCCAGCTTCAACAGCAGATTGATGCTCCACATAACTCTACATCCGACTAGGTACACCGCTTTATGATTCCGCATGTTTCACGTTTACGCGAACTTTGGCGCATCGCCGCGCACTATAGACTCGACACGTTGTTTCCTGCGGAAGAGCTTCCAGAAAAAGCCCGGCATGTCCTGTCAATCATCCGCATGCATCCGGCGGCCTGGTCCAGCAAGGAGCGTAAAAATCCGCTCAAGCTGAAACTGGCACTGGAAGAAATGGGGCCTCTGGCGATCAAGCTCGGTCAGCTACTGTCAACCCGCCGTGACCTGATTCCGCCTGAAGTCTTGCAACAACTGGTTTTACTGCAGGATCGGGTCAAGCCTTTTGATAATGAAGTCGCCAAGATGCGGATTCAGGAGTCCTTAAAGGCGGATGTAAATACCCTGTTCGCCCGTTTTGATATCCAGCCACTGGCAGCTGCCTCGATTGCACAGGTCCATACCGCTGCCCTGCATGATGGCCGTGAAGTCATCGTCAAGGTTACCCGCCCCAATATCCGCCAGCAGATTTTACAGGATTTTGAGATTTTGCAATGGCTCGGCGATGCACTGGAAAAGCGTCTCGAAGCAGCACGTGCCTTGCATCTGTCCGAAATTATTCAGGACTATCGCCAGATTATTTTAAATGAGCTGGATCTGACGCTGGAAGCTGACAACACCCGCCGCATGCGGCATTATTTTACTGGCTCCAGCATGATGTACGTGCCTGAAGTCTATATGGATAGTAAAGATGTGCTGGTGGCGGAGCGCATTACCGGGGTACCGATTTCAGATATTGCGACCTTTGACCGGTTGGGCATGGACCGTGCTGATCTGGCACGTAAAGGCCTGACCATCTTCTTTACTCAAGTCTTTCGCGATAACTTTTTCCATGCCGACATGCATCCGGGCAATGTCTTTGTCGAAACCATCAATCCGAGCAATCCGCGCTTTATCGCCCTGGACTGTGCGATTATGGGCGAGCTGTCCAAGCATGACCAGATGACCGTGGCGCGCATGCTGCTAGCCGTCATGAATAGTGACTTTATGCAGCTGATCCAGATTGTACATCAGGCAGACTGGATTCCACCGGGTACTGATCAGGATGCGCTAGCCCGTGAAATGCGCCGTACTGTGGGTCCAATGGTGTCCAAGCCAATGCATGAGCTGGACTTTGCCGGTATTCTGATTGAAGTCATGGATATTGCACGCCGTTTCCATCTGGAAATTCCACCACAGCTGATGCTGCTGTTAAAAACGCTGGTACATGTGGAAGGTCTGGGTACCGATCTGTATCCGGAACTGGATATCTGGAGTCTGGCCAAACCGATCCTGACAGACTGGATCAAGGCCCAGATGAATCCGCAGAAAAATCTGAAAGAACTCGGTCAAAAAATTCCGGATCTGCTGTTAGGCGCACAGGATTTACCGACCCTGATGATCGACAGCCTGAATGGTCTGAAAAACCAGTCGGCCTGGCATGCCAAACAGCTCAATGAATTGCAAAGTATGCGCCTGCAAATGGAACTTCAGCAAAAACGTAGCTGGATGTTTGGCAGTATCATGGCCATTCTGCTGTCGATTGCGATTATTTCACCATGGTTTGTGTCGGTGCTTCTGATTGTGCTAGCGAGTGTTCTGGCAGTCTGGCGAATTTCGAAATAATTTTTTAAATAGCCTGATTCGTCAGGCTTTTTTATGCTTAAATTATTGAAAAAATAAAACAAGAATATCCAAATGAAATATAGTTTTTTATGGGCATTGTATCGCCAGAATAGACAAAAAACCTTTCTCACTGCACTACTTTACAGCTTCCCGACATGGAGAGAGATTTTTTCTATCTCAACCAAACAGCCCATTGGCTTGCATGGTCCCCTGCTGCCAATACCACATTCTACCGCCTGATTCATAGTGACTATTTCTGGCTCATTGTCAGCTTTAACCTGCTTCCGTTGTTATTTCTATTCTGTCTACGACAAACACAGCTAATACTAGCTTTAAAAATATGGATAGGTATTGCAGGCTGTTTATTTCTAATTCAGGCTTTTTACTGGCCAAGCTATCCTATAACCACGCTTTTGATTATGTCATTTAACCTGCGTTTTTTACATTGACGCAATCAAGAACTCATGCAGACTGAGATTAGCCCGATACCATGACTGCAAAGTCACCTTAGGGTATATCTTGCCATTGGGTCCTAGCAGTAGAGACTTAAAATAAGCCCTCACTGGTCGAACATGGGTTGAACCTCTATGCAGATTTTACAAAAACATGCGCCTGCCCTGAAAATCCGCGCTGGGCATCAGGCACGTGAGCTGATTCTGAAAGAAGGTTTGCAACCCGAACAGGTCGATATTGTGCCAGGTGCTGCAGGTGGACCGAAAGGTCTCGGCATTCAGGGGCTGGATCAGGCGATTTTTGGTGAGTTTTTTTCACGGGCACCACAGCGTAGAACCTTGGTCGGTTCATCTATTGGCAGCTGGCGTTTTGCCAGTGTAGCTGCCTGGGGAGCCAAAGCAGGCACTGAGCGTCTTGCAGAACTCTATACCCATCTCTATTTTCACAAGAAAATGACCCGTCAGGAGATCAGTGACATTTGTCGAGGCATGCTGCTAGAGCTGGTCCAAGGCAAAGAAGCCGATCTGGTCAATCATCCGGACTATCATCTGACTGTCTTGTCGATTAAAGCCCAGCATATTTTCCAGAGTGACAAAGCCTTGCCCCTGCTGGCTTCTGTGGCTGGAATTGTTGGCACAACGGCGGTCGCACGCAGGCATAGCCGTCATTTTATGCAACGTGTGATTAGCCAGCCAAATCTTGGAGAACAGTTTAAAATTGCCGATGATGGATTTACCACCCACTATCATACGCTGACTGAACAGAGTGTGTTGCCCTGGCTGATGGCATCTGCCTCCATTCCGGGGGTGATGGCAGCGGTGAATAATATTCCAGATGCACCGCAAGGCTATTATCGCGATGGTGGCCTGATTGATTATCACATTGACCTGCCTTTCCAAAGCAAGGGGATTGTGCTGTATCCACATTTTACCGACAGTATTACGCCGGGCTGGTTCGATAAACTGTTTAAACGTACTGCACATCCGGAAAATCAGGCTCGTACCTTGCTGATTTCACCCTCTCAGGAATATCTGCAAAGTTTACCGCTCGGCCGTCTGCCAGATCGTAAAGATTTCAGCTTAAAAGGTTTGGACCAAGCTCAGCGGATTCAGCTGTGGAAACAATGTATTGTTGAAAGTCAGCGACTTGGAGATGAATTTCTAGAACTGGTGGAAAAGCAGAATTTTGCCGCTGTGATCCAAAACTTGTAATGGTCACGGTCTGCCCAAATTATTTGTATAATTACTTTAATTTTTTGAACTGTTGAGATTTATGCAGAAGTTTTTAGTGGTCCTGCAATATGCCTGTTTGGCTTTTGGTCTTTATCTGATTTATAGCGTTAGCATGTCGTTATACACCCAGCAGTTTGAGCTGATGGAACTGGTGGCTGATATTGGTACGATTCTGATCTGTATTGATCTGGGCGTATTTTTATTTACCAGTCGCGGTAAACAAAGCATTAGCATGGAAGAGTATGCCAAACAGCTGGAACAGCCGCCATCCAAGCTGGTCTATGTGACCCGAAAGCTGGGCCATCTCGGTATTTTATTGATTATTACCAGCTGGATTGTACCGATGGTTAATTCATAACAATGTTCCAATAAAAAAACCTCCCGATGGGGAGGTTTTTTGTCAAACTTAAAGGTTACTTCGAACCTTTAATTCCGGCTTGTAATAACAGCGCACCCAAACCACCGATCTTTTGCTCTTGTGGTTTAGCCGCTTGCGGTTTCTTGCCCTGAGGACGCTCAGCTTGCGGACGTGCATGCTGTGGACGTTTGCCTTGTGGCTTACGCTCACCGCGCTGCTCATTGTCACGGCGTGGCTGGCGTGGTGCTTTTGGCGCTTCAGAACCTTCAGGACGCATCGACAGATTCACACGGTTACGTTCAGCATCTACATTTAACACACGGACCTGAACAATCTGACCGGGCTTCACCACCTTGTGCGGATCTGCAACAAATTTATTGGCAAGTTCAGAAATGTGTACCAAACCATCCTGATGTACGCCAACATCAACGAAAGCACCAAAGTTGGTCACATTCGTCACCACACCTTCAAGCTGCATGCCTTCCGTCAATTGCGCCACTTCAGTAATATCATCACGGAATTTAGCAGTGCGGAACTCTGGACGCGGGTCACGACCCGGTTTTTCCAGCTCAGCCAGCACATCCTGAATAGTCAGCAGACCAAACTGCTCATCGACAAATTCTTCTGCATTAATTTGACGAATGATTTCAGTATTACCAATGATGTCTTTGACAGTTGTTGCTTTTGCTTCCACCATCTTGCTGACCAGCGCATAAGATTCAGGGTGAACCGCAGAAGCATCTAATGGTTCTGAACCCTGCTGAATACGCAAGAAACCAGCCGCCTGTTCAAACGTGCGCTCGCCCAGACGTGGCACTTGTTTTAGAGACTGACGGTTATCAAAACGGCCATTTTCCTTACGGAATTCTACAATTTGCTGGGCAATGGATTTGTTCAGCCCTGCGATATAGCCCAGAATGGCCGCAGATGCCGTGTTGACATCTACGCCCACCGAGTTCACACAGTCCTCAACTACGGCTTCCAGCGTTTTGGCCAAGCCGGTCTGGTTGACGTCATGTTGATACTGTCCCACACCAATTGATTTAGGATCGATTTTTACCAGTTCGGCTAAAGGATCTTGCAAACGGCGTGCAATCGACACTGCGCCACGAATGGTCACGTCCAGATCAGGAAGTTCTTGAGCTGCCAGCTCAGAAGCTGAATACACCGATGCACCTGCTTCAGAAACTGATACGCGAGTCAGTTTCAAGTCGCTATTCGCTGCCATCATTTCAGCAACCAAGGCTTCGGTTTCACGGCTGGCTGTACCATTGCCAATTGCAATCAGGTCAACATTGAACTCACGGCATAAACGCGCCAGCTCTGTTAATGAACCTTCTTTATCTTCTTTTGGTGCAAATGGATAGATCGTGCTATGTGCCAGTACATCACCAGACTCATTTACAACGGCCAGTTTTACACCCGTACGGATGCCAGGGTCGACACCTAATGTGGTACGTGCACCTGCCGGAGCGGAAAGCAGCAGATGACGCAGGTTTTCAGCAAACACCTGCATGGCTTCAGCTTCAGCTGCCAGACGTTTTTCAGTCAGCAATGAGTGCTCAATAGTGGGGCGAACTTTACCGAGCCAGAACAGTTTGGCTGTTTGTTTCAGGAAGTCCTGACGGGCTGGTGGCTGAATCTGGTCCAGATTGTACTCGGTTTCAATACGTGCCAAAGGCGCATCATCTTCACCGTCGACCTTAAGACCCAGGACATTCTCTTGGCGGCCACGCAACATCGCCAGTAAACGATGGGAAGGCACTTTATTCAGGCTTTCAGAGAAATCGAAGTAGTCACGGAATTTTTTACCGACTTCTTTTTTCTCATCCGAGGCGACCAGACTTTTCAATACGGCAGTTTGCGCAAACATGGCTTTCAATTCAGCCGTCAGCGCAACATTTTGTGCCCAGTCATCAATCAGAATATGCTGGATTGCATCCAGCTGACTTTCCGTATCCGGATAATCTGCATGGCTAAAACCGGCCAGTGCTTCCGCAGGATCAAGCTCCTCTGTAAAGATGCGCTCTGCAACAGGACCTAAACCGGCTTCTTTGGCCTTAAACGACTTACTGGTGCGTTTTGGACGGTATGGCGCGTAAATTTCTTCCAAGGCATTTTTGGTTTCAGCCGCATTTACCCGTGCCAGCAAATCATCAGATAATTTCTCTTGTTCTTTGAGTGATTCAATGACCTTTTCACGGCGTTCATACAAATCACGCAAATACGCTAAACGTGTATCGAGCTGGCGTAATTGTGTATCGTCCAGGCCCTGCGTTACTTCTTTACGGTAACGTGCAATAAAAGGAACACTGGCACCCTCATCAATGAGTTTGATGGCAGCTTCGACTTGATTTGGACGCACGGCAAGCTCTTTTGCCAACTGCTGAACTAAGTCAGTCATCGTGTTTGATCCCACAAGGATAAGTACTAAATGGCATGATTATAAAGACCAAGACTATAAAATCCACAACTGTTTTCATTAATTTATGCAATAGCCATCTCAAGCAGTGCTGCATTTTCTGCTTTTCCTGATAAAGTTTGCATGAACTTTGTTTTTTATCTGGAGTCCAAGCGCATTTTTTTTCAATTTAGATGTATATATTTGGTATCTATGTCTTGATTTTAACTGCAATATTTGGTGCTTTAGAGCATAGTCAATGAATAGTCATGAATCGTATACTCAACGTCTGTTTTCAGTTTTGTTTACGACGACAATAAAGAATAAGGAGCATCTCATGAATTTAGTGGTACCTGCTGAAAAAACCGATGCCGTACAAAGCGAAACCGACCGAGTCGAACGCATCCTGGTTGTCGATGATGACGTGCGTCTGCGTACCCTGCTACAACGCTTTTTGGAAGATAAAGGCTTTGTAGTCAAAACCGCACATGATGCAACCCAAATGGATCGGCTTTTACAGCGGGAATTATTTTCTCTGATTGTGCTCGACTTTATGCTGCCGGTGGAAGATGGCCTGAGTATCTGTCGTCGTTTACGCCAGTCCAATATCGATACGCCAATTATTATGCTGACCGCACGTGGCAGTGATTCAGATCGTATTGCGGGTCTGGAAGCCGGCGCCGATGACTATCTGCCAAAGCCGTTTAACCCAAATGAACTACTGGCACGTATTCGTGCGGTTTTACGCCGTCAGGTGCGTGAGGTTCCTGGCGCACCAAGCCAGCAGATGGAAGTGGTGAGCTTCGGTCCATGGTCTCTGGATCTGTC
The DNA here is from genome assembly GCF_024129495.1 of Acinetobacter sp. S4400-12. Taxonomy (NCBI): domain Bacteria; kingdom Pseudomonadati; phylum Pseudomonadota; class Gammaproteobacteria; order Moraxellales; family Moraxellaceae; genus Acinetobacter; species Acinetobacter sp. S4400-12. The sequence continues at coordinate 41,944 of NZ_JAMXYB010000012.1, forward strand.
TACTCGTACCCTGACTCGTGAAGGTCAAGTGGTCACTTTAACCACGGGTGAGTTTGCCGTACTCAAAGCCTTGGTACAACATCCGCGTGAGCCTTTGACCCGTGACAAGCTGATGAATCTGGCACGTGGCCGTGAATGGGGCGCGATGGAACGCTCGATTGATGTTCAGGTGTCCCGTTTGCGTCGTCTGGTGGAAGAGAATCCAGCCCGTGCGCGTTATATTCAAACGGTGTGGGGGGTAGGTTATGTCTTTGTTCCAGATGGTGCGGAGTAATTTTTTCGTATCAGAAAAAATAGGATGAGTTGTCCGTAGCTATATTTCTGATTTTGAATTGCGTGACAAACTCATTCGCAACTGTTTAAAGCAGGAAGTATTTATCTCTAATGTTTCTACGACACAGTGAGGATTTGCTGCAATTTGACGGGTTTTGCGATGAGCAGTACTGCTCCGCAAGATGGTTGTGCCTACTTTTGCCAAAACAACAGTAGGTTGAACCGAAGCTTTCAACCTTTATCTCAATTCCAGGCAGTTTAACTCCGCTAGGATAAGGACTTTTAATTGACTCATCATAATTTGCTGAAGTCATAGCACAGGATTGCTCAGTGAAACTCGACCCCATCGACCCGCAAGAATTTACCGACTTTGTCCGTTACTCGGAAAAAAAACGCACCCGCTGGGAACGCTTTTTAGACAAAATCAAACCCCGTTCCGCCGCCCTGCGCACCACGGTGCTGGTGGTTTTTGTGGTGCTGTTCAGCCTGTTTATGTCGATCTGGTTTTTCTGGCGTACCCTGTATCTGCCTGAAATCCAGCAGCATGCACGCTATTTGGCAGTTGAACTGGAAATCCTGAACAACCCGAATCTACGCCTGTATCATAATGATCAGCAAGTGGATATTGATGCCTATCTAAAAAATCGTCTTGGTATCGAGTACATCACTGATCCGGCGGAATATCCCAATATTAGGGAAAAAGTCATTGCGGAGTTTTTTACCAACCAGATTGAAACAAAGCTGGCCAAAGAGTTAAGAATCGAGCAGGCCACCGTCTATTTCCAGTTTAAGCCAAGTCCGCAGATCTGGATCCAAACACCTGAAATGGATGGCAATTGGGTACGTGAGCCTTTAAAAACCTATGCCAACTATAGTCCTGAGCTGATATGGGGCTGGCTGCTGGGAACACCGCTCATTGCCGGGATTATTATTCTGATCCTGGTACGCCAGTTAAACCGCCCGCTACGCCGCTTGCAAGAAGCAGCCAACAGCTATAGCAATAGTGGATCGGCGCCCTATCTGGATACCAATCACGGACCACTCGAAATCCGCCAGGTGAACCATGCCTTTAACCAGATGATTTATACGCTGGATCAGACCGAACGTGATCGCCGGATTATGCTGGCCGGCATCTCGCATGACTTGCGTACCCCGCTTACCCGCATTCGCCTAAGTGCAGAAATGATGCCCGATGAGGACTTTTTAAAAGAAGGCCTGATTTACGATGTCGAAGACATGGATGCAATTCTGAACCAGTTTATTTCCTATATGCGCGACGGCTCAGATGAAGATTTACAAGATACCAATGTCAACGCCCTGCTGCAGGAGCTGGTCACCCAGTTTAAGCCCTTAGACATCCATTTTAGTCCTCAAGACATTCCACTGATTCAGGTGCGTAGCATGTCCCTGAAACGCTTGATTGGTAACCTGATTAACAATTCAAAGCGCTATGGTGCCGAGCCGATCGAACTTTCTGCGTTTTCAAAAGGCGACCGTCTGCTCATTTCTGTGGCAGACCATGGCGAAGGAATTCCTGAAGATCAGATCGAAGCCCTCATGCAGCCTTTTGTCCGGGGTAATTCTGCCCGCACTGTACAAGGAAGCGGCTTGGGCCTGGCCATTGTAAAGCGTATTGTCGATATTCATGCCGGTGAGCTGCATATCCATAATCGCCCCGAAGGAGGTCTGGAAGCCGTTATTTCCCTTCCTTTGCACAAACCTGATTCAGACGCTTCTGCCCCTGCGAGTACGCTCGATAAAATCCGACAAACGCTCACTGAGCATTTTTAAGATTAGAACAAAAAATGATCAGTTGATTTTTTAGCTTTTCTATACAATTGATTTTATATGTATTTAATTCAACAACTTAAAAAACATCAAATATTCTTATACCTACATTTCGTTAAAAAATTAGACCTTAGCCTAACACCTATGCAAAATGTTTTTTTTGATCGGTACAATCCGTATCATAGTTTAAGAATTAATGAGAGTTGAAATGTCTTTAGATCGTATCCGTTTAGCCTCCCTCCACAACAAAGTCATCAGCCCAGAACAAGCCGCTGCATTCATCGAAGATGGCATGACTGTGGGTATGAGTGGCTTTACTCGCGCCGGCGAAGCTAAGGCAGTTCCTTTGGCTTTGGTACAACGTGCAAAAACCAATCCATTAAAAATCACCCTGATTACTGGTGCCTCGCTCGGTAACGATCTTGACAAACAACTGACTGAAGCAGGCGTATTGGCACGCCGTTTACCTTTCCAGGTAGACAATACCTTACGTAAAGCCATTAACAATGGCGAAGTCATGTTCATTGACCAGCACTTGTCTGAAACTGTTGAACAAATGCGTAACCTGCAATTGAAAAAGCCGGATGTTGCGGTCATTGAAGCTGTTGCGATTACTGAAGATGGCGGCATCATTCCAACAACATCTGTTGGTAACTCTGCAAGCTTTGCAATTTTTGCAGAAAAAGTGATTGTAGAAATCAACACCAACCTCAGCCCGGCATTTGAAGGCTTGCACGATATCTACATTCCGACATATCGTCCAACACGTCAGGCAATTCCATTGACTCAAGTGGAAGAGCGTATCGGTACGCATGCGATTAATATTGACCCATCAAAAATTGTGGGCATCGTATTTAACAACGAATTGCATGACTCTCCATCAACTGTGACTGCACCAGATGATGAGACTCAAGGTATTGCAAACCACTTGATCGCTTTCTTTGAAAAAGAAGTAGCTGAAGGTCGTTTACCTAAAAACCTTGGTCCATTACAAGCAGGTATCGGTTCAATTGCAAACGCAGTATTGACGGGTCTGAAAGATTCTAACTTTGAAGATCTGGTGATGTATTCAGAAGTACTGCAAGACTGTACTTTCGAATTGATCGATGCAGGTAAGATGAAATTCGCTTCAGGTTCTTCAATTACACTTTCTGCAAAATACGGCGAGAAAGTATTTAACAACCTGGAACACTACAAAGACAAACTGGTTCTTCGTCCACAAGAAATCTCTAACCACCCTGAACTGGTTCGCCGTTTAGGTATTATCGGCATCAACACTGCGCTTGAGTTTGATATCTACGGTAACGTCAACTCGACTCACGTCTGCGGTACCAAAATGATGAACGGTATTGGCGGTTCAGGTGACTTTGCACGTAATGCGCACTTGGCGATCTTTGTGACTAAATCAGTAGCAAAAGGTGGCGACATCTCTTCTGTGGTTCCATTTGCCTCTCACATTGACCATGCTGAGCATGACGTAGACATTCTGGTCACAGAACAGGGACTTGCTGACCTGCGTGGCCTTGCTCCACGTGAGCGTGCGCGTGCGATCATCGACAACTGTGCACATCCAATGTACCGTGATGCACTGAACGACTACTTCGACCGTGCCTGTGCAAAAGGCGGCCATACCCCTCATCTGCTTCGCGAAGCATTGGCGTGGCATTCTAACTTTGAAGAACATGGTCATATGCTGACTGCAGAAGTTGCAGTTAAAACAGCATAAGCTAAAGAAGCGAACCATTTAAAAACGCCCTGCGGGGCGTTTTTTTATTCCCCCCAGGTTTAAACCCTGTCGTGCTGGTGCTGTTATTTGAGCTACAGATGCGGGCACTTTTGCTAGAGGGCTTTAAATTCCGATTCTTCACCCTCATACTGAACTCAAGAGTCAAATCAGAGACATGCTATGCGCGTAGATATTTGGTCAGATGTAGTCTGTCCGTTTTGTTATATTGGTAAAAAACGTCTGGAAGCCGCTGCCGAAGAAGCCGGGATTGAACTTGAGCTACATTGGCACAGCTTTCAGCTCGACCCGGAAGCACCGCCTCGTCAGGAAATTTCCAACTCGGAGCGTCTGGCCCAAAAATATGGCCGTTCAGTTGCCGAAGTTGAAGACATGCAGCGCAATATCGCCGAGATGGCAAAGGCGGAAGGAATTGAATTTAACTGGGAAGGTGCCAATTCTGGCAATACCCTGAATGCACATCGTATTATTCATCTGGCCCAAAGCAAAGGTTTGGGCAATGAAGCCCAGGAAGCCTTCTTCTATAGCTATATGACACAAGGTCTGGCGATTGGCGAGCGTGAAACCCTGGAAGATGTCGCTGCCCGGATTGGCCTGAACCCAGTTGAAGTCGATGACCTACTGGACTCAGATGAATATGCGGACTTCGTACAGTATGATCAGGAAATCGCGCGTGACCAGCTCAAAGTGACTGGTGTCCCGTTCTTTGTCTTTGATCAGCGTATTGCCCTGGCAGGTGCACAGCCCAAAGAAGTCTTCTTGCAGGTTTTGGCCAAAGCCTTGGAAACACCACACACTGGTTCGGCTGAGCAGTGCTCTGCTGACGCTTGTGACCTACCCAACCAGCCTGAATAAATAGGCCCCACTAAAAAATCCCCATTCAAGCTGGGGATTTTTTATAATAATTATTTATTGGTACCGCGCTTTATTCACATTTAATCAACCAGAAAACTAATCTTGAGATTGACGCGGTATTCGGTAATTTTATTGTCTTTAATTACAACTTTCTGCTCATTAATCCAAGCTCCCTGAACATTCTTGACGGTTTCCGTGACCTTTGCAATGCCAGTTTGGATGGCATCCTCAAAACTCTTATTACTACTGGAGTTGACTTCGACGACCTTTGCAATTGCCATGATAAAACTCACTGTAAACATGAATGAATGGTTATCTTAGACTGTTTTTCAGGCTGCACGTTGTTTATTAAACAAGCTATAGCAAACGCTTACAGGGTTCAAACAATACAATAAAATCGGGTTTGCTTCTACTTGGAGCTTCTCTAAGAGCCTCTCTATTACCTTGCACTTTTATCTCTCTTTACAAGTATAAAAAGCCTATAAAATCAGACTTGAAGCATAGAGCAAACACTCTAATACATTGTTTTAAAAGTATTATTTTTCAAAAAATTTTACATTTTGCCGAATTGATCATTTTTTAATAATTGCCATTTGATATGATTTCTACGTTATTTCACTCTCCCATTCATTCTGTTCACGCTGTTGGACATGCTTATCTTAAAGGTCAACTTATGAACATGCTTAAATTTGCTTTGGCTACTGCAATCATGGCTGTTTCTATTCAAGCCTCAGCTCAAATTGCACAAATGGTTTATCTGCCAGACTTTCCTGTGAAAAAAGCTGAGACTGAAACCGTGCAGACAGAGCCTACACCTGTAGAAGATGAAAAAGCGGCTTAATGCTCAGGTATTTTTCATGTGTACAGGCTGAATTTTCAGCCTGTTTTTTATACTCAAACCGGGCAAATGATGCACAAATAAAAGAAGAATTTTCTCAAAATATCAACCTCTCCCCACTTTTTATATTTTCTATTGATTTTTATCACTTTTATTAACTTATATTCATTTAAAATTGCAGGAAAAGTACTCAACATCAGTTCTGAGTTATTGTATGATCTAATGAATCTACAACTCTTATAAATTTACTTTATTATTTAAATTTTGCCATGCATACACTTCAAGCTTTGGTTCAAGGAAAAGTCACACCTCAAATGATTTCTATTGATCATTTAATTGAAATGGCTAAACGTTATAACGATCCTCATTCCGCCGAATACAAACTGATAGAACTGGCCACCAATATATTGCTAGCACAGGCTTTGGACCAAGCGCTGAAACATGTCTAGAGAAATAAAATGAATGCTTTAGTAAAGGCAAAACTGATTAAAGAATTACATGAATTAGAGCAGGCGCTGGATCATGACTCCCTCAGCCTATATGAAACCGCCTGCGCCAAGAAAAGAATTCATGACATTTTTAATTTGTGTGATGAGCCCATTTTTAAAAGCCAGATTTTTGCCTTCAAAAGCCGTACCCAACCCGAACTGGCCGCCTATCAGTTTGTGGCCACCACCTCTTATCAACTCAGTTTTCGTGGCTATTTCCACAATGACACTGAGCTCATACGCAGTTTGAAAGCTTTTTCTGTAGCAGGCTGGGCATTTTTACATCATCCTCAGCAGGGCTGGCAGCTCTGGTTTATGTCATCGGCCGAGATGGAGCCGCAGCACAGTCCTTGGAATGATCTGGAAAGCTGCTATCACTGGCTATTGCAGCACCCCCGCTTTGATTTAAAACCAGATCAACAGCGAATGCCTTCGAGCCTACTCATTCCTTTCGCCGAACAGCCTGCTATCCAGGAAATTTCCCCTTATCATTTGAGCGATTCCCCATCACCTGTACATGCTCCAACCAGAGGGATACAGACTATTCCCCTGCTCTCACAAGTTGTACAGGAAAGCTCCGAAACTCAGGCATCTCTCCTAAGCATGCAGCAGACCTCTTTGCCACACCCGGATACAGCTGTGTCGTATGAAGAGGTTAACTTTCCACTCAACCTGCAACTTGCTGATATGCAGGCGCAGGTACGGCCTCTGGAAATCTCTGATCTGGCGCGCTTATGTAAACTAGAGCTGGATCCTATTGTCGCACCGTGGCATGTCGATCTGGCTTTATATTATGCAGCCGAAGATCAGTGGCAAAACCAGCCAGTGTATTTAATTGAGCAGCTAGATGAACATGGGCAATGGTTGAAATACCTGATGCTTCTGGGTACTTCCAGCCTGCAACAGGCACAGCAGTGTATAGAACACTGGGAAAGTTTATATAAGCGATACTGTATTGCGATTAAATCCATTCAATGGACAGATATTGCGCAGATTTTTACCCAGTTTGATCTCTTATATAACCTCTACCATGATCAGGCTGAAACCTGCTGGACCCACACTGCCTATCTACCTTTTATCCCCGCTTCCTCAATCCATACCTCTAAGTTTATCCAGTTTGAGGAAACCCCGGCAGATTTTTCTACTCCACTTTTATTGTTGCAGGAACATCAAAAAATCCGGGTCATTCATGGTGAGCAGCGCCTGTCCCTGAACCCGCAAGAAAAGACTTATCCATATTTACTCCTGAAACGCAGCAAGCATCTCAACTGGCAGAAGATCCACCAGATTATTTTGAGTCTGCCCCAACCTCTCTCTGTATACACCCTGTATACTGAAATTCTTACTCAAATCACTGAATAATTGATGTTATTTTGTAGTTTCACCTTGCTTTTTTTCCTTATTTTTTAGAAAACTACTATTGAAGCAAGAATATATAAGAGCAAAAAATCTCTCATGCAAATTAATAAAATTACGCGAATCTTATTTGTCTCATTTAGCTTGGGCATGGCCAGCTTTGCGCTCCAGGCAAATTCAACTACGCTTAGCGATTCAAACCCTCTCCCTGACCCGGAAAAATCGGTACCCTCGGGCTTACTGAACCAGATCCCACGCCTGATTGATGCCACACCGACTCTTCTTCCTGAACAGTCAAGTGACGCAATTGTGCTCGCGACAGAGCAGACAGAAAACAACTCCTGGGCCGACCAGAAACAAAAAACGGTACGAGAATGGGCTGATCGTACCGCGCTCAAAATTGATAACTGGTTTGGTCAGCCCCATCCCGATCAGCCTGCCAAAGCCAGCTTGAGAGTTATTCTGGACAATAGCTGGAATAAATATGAAGATTATGAAATCAAGCCGCGTATCCGTGGAAAAATCAAGTTGCCCACCATGGAGCGCAAACTGAGTCTGGTATTTGGTGATGATAGTCTGGACAATGAGCTGGACAGCAATGTGGCCATTACCAACGAAAATTCGAGTAATCCCGATAATCACGGCCTGGATACTAAACGTAGCCGGGAAGAAAATACCTCCTTCGCTTTACGCTGGTCCGAATTTTCCGAGCGTCTGCCTTTTGAAACCGATCTGGATCTGGGTCTGCGCTCAGGCGATGACTTATATGCGCGTGCCAAAATCAGTAAACAGTGGACCATGGACAACGATTATTTTTTCTATGCTGAACAGATTTACCGTTATGGAATTCAAAGTGAAAACTACTTAAGAACCAACCTTGAACTGACACATGCCCGTCCAAATCAGGCCTTTTTGTCTAATCAATTCAGCCTGACTTATGCAGATGAGCAAGATGATGATTTAAAATGGGATAACTATCTGTTTAGGCAGCATCAGTTCTTCAAGGACAATCGTTTTAGTTATGGAATCTATAGTGGAGGTTATTTAAATGACAATGACCTGCGTCTGAATCGCTGGGGACCTTATCTGTCCTGGAGACAACCTTTTTTACGTGAATGGTTCTTTGTCCAAACTGATGTCAACTACTTGAATGATCATCGCGAGAACCGCAGCCATTATCCCGGTGCCTCAGTCCGTCTGGAAGCTTTATTTTAAAATATCCAGCACCTTATCTATTGATGACCCGACAGAACCGAATTTTTAAGGTTACCTCGGCCCTTTAAGACCATGGATTGTAGCCTGATCATGAGGACAAACTGCTCGTAAAATAAGGCGGTACCCTATTTGTTTTAGCGGTATATTTTTTCCTTCCAGCGCTACCCGAGTTCAAATCCCCCTTACATTGAGCTCATCAAACTGGGATATTTTTTTAGCCGCTCCTGTTGCTCGATCATGCCAGCACTTAAGCTGGCATCGAAACAGAAAATCCCTCCGAAGAGGGATTTTAACCTGATGAACTGGTCGACTTAAGCCAGCAACAGGCTGTTAATACGCTTGACGTATTCAGCCGGATCTTCAGGCAGACCACCTTCAGCAATCACGGCCTGATCAAAGATCACATTGGCCAGATCATCAAACTGCTTGGAAGCTTCCAGTTTTTTCACCAATGGATGTTCCGGGTTAATTTCTAGAATTGGCTTGATATCAGGAACCGGCTGGCCTGCATCTTTTAGCATGCGGATCAGCTGCGGTGAAAGTTCGCCTTCTCCTGTGACCAGACAGGCTGGAGAGTCAACCAGACGGGTCGTCACCCGCACTTCTTTGGTCTTGTCTTTGAGTGAATCTGTCAGCTTGTCAACCACAGGCTTAAACTGGGCTGCTGCTTCTTCCAGTGCTTTTTTCTCTTCGGCATCCTGAAGATCACCTAGATCAACTGCGCCTTTAGACACATTTTGCAGCGGTGTACCCTCAAACTCATGCACGAAGTTCATCGCCCATTCATCTACACGTTCGGTCATGAGCAAGACTTCAATGCCTTTTTTCTTGAACACTTCCAGTTGCGGAGAGTTTTTCGCGGCATTCAGGCTGTCAGCAGTCACATAATAAATCGCTTTCTGGCCTTCCTTCATAGCGGCTTTATAGTCTGCCAATGAGGTACTTACTTCATCATTGTTCGATGTGGCATAACGCAGCAGTTTTAAAATACGTTCGCGGTTCCCCATATCTTCGCCTAAGCCCTCTTTCAGCACGGCGCCAAATTCCTGATAGAAGGTCTTGAATTTTTCCTGATCTTTTTCATCTTCAGACTTCGCCAAAGCATCGAGTGTGGTCAGGATACGACGGGTATTGCCTTCACGAATGGTTTTGACATCGCGGCTTTCCTGCAGCAATTCACGGCTGACGTTCAATGGCAGATCGGCACTGTCCACCACCCCGTGTACAAAGCGTAAGTAGTTTGGAATCAGGTTATCTGCTTCATCCATAATGAAGACACGTTTTACATACAGCTTGATCCCGGCTTTGGCCTCGCGGGTGAAAATATCATGGGGTGCCTTGCTTGGAATATACAACAGTTGAGTATATTCAGTGCTGCCTTCTACACGGTTATGCGCCCAGGCCAGAGGTGCAGAGAAATCATGAGTCAGGTTTTTATAGAACTCGGTATATTGTTCTTCGGTAATTTCAGATTTGTTACGGGTCCATAAAGCACTGGCCGAGTTAATCGCTTCCCATTCATCAGTTTTCACATATTGACCGCCTTGAGCAGTCTCACCTTCAGCAGCCTCTTCTTCCTGCCAGACTTCTTTTTGCATCTGGATTGGCAGGCTGATGTGATCTGAATATTTATTGATAATCTGCTTCACTTTATAGCTTTGCAGATACTCAAGCGCATCTTCCCGCAAATGCAGGATGATATCGGTACCACGGCTTTCTTTGGTGATCTGCTCAACCTCAAATTCACCCGTCCCCCCACTGATCCAGCGTACGCCTTCAGATGTGTCTGCACCCGCACGGCGTGATTCAACCGTGATTTTATCTGCCACAATAAAACCTGAATAGAACCCCACACCAAACTGACCAATCAGCTGGGCATCGGATTTTTGATCACCAGTCAGTTTGGACATAAAGTCTTTGGTGCCTGATTTGGCAATCGTACCCAGATTATCAGTGGCTTCCTGCTGGCTTAAACCGATGCCATTATCCGAAATAGTGATGGTTTTATGGTCTGCATCCAGACTGACACGCACCCGAAGATCAGGATCATTTTCATAATATTCAGGATGATTGATGCCTTCAAAACGTAATTTGTCACAGGCATCAGAAGCATTCGAAATGAGTTCGCGCAGGAAAATTTCAGGATTGGAATACAGGGAATGCGTTACAAGATGTAGTAACTGGGCCACTTCTGCCTGAAAGCTGTGTTTTTGTGCGCTTGATTCGCTCATTGGTCACTCCTTTTATTTTTAAATACAGATCACAACTGTTGCCAATATGAATGGAGGGAGTTGGCCAATTTTCAATAGAAAAACTTAAATTTTTTCTGCCATAACGCTTTTAGCGCAGTCATTTGCATAAATTTAATTGAATTAGACCTTATCTTAATAAGGTCCCAACCTGTAAATCCGCTCAAAATGCAGATCCAGCTCCTGCTGGCGCATCGTATAAACCTGACTTAAACAGGAAACTGATTCCCGACAGCGATTACGGAATTGCAGCCATTTCACCTGGTCTCTCTGAATTACCGAACGGGTTCCCATCGGCACCAGACGGCGCAAAATATTATAAGTTGTACTCATTTTGACATCGGCATCATTGAGCGAAGTATGCTGACAAATGGCTTTTTCAGTAACTGTCTCGGCTTTATTACAATTAAAACTGGCAGCATGGCTCTCCATGACTATCAGACAGCTTACGATCACAAGACCCTTTAATAAAAAATTCATGTCAATTTTTCTCCTTATTATGAAGTCATATTCAATTAATATTTACTTTATGGATTCTAATATATTTAGATATAGCCAATCTGCTCAATCTTAATTCGTTATAAATCGTTGTTATTTTGAAAAAAAAGCCTCATCAACGATGAGGCTTTTGGAAAAACATATCCGAATTATGAAAGCTTAGAATTTGTAGCTATAACCTAGTGTATAGATTACTGGATCAATATCTAATTTAAAATTTTCGACTGCTGTTTCAACTTTTGGATTAAGGTCTGCATAACGTACATCTGCAAATACACCCCAATTTTTAGCATCTGCTGGTTGGAAGTTAAAACCGATTTGAGCAGCATAGCCAAAGTCCTCTTTAACTTTAACTTTAGTATTCGCTAAATCTCCTGAAGCTTCCTCATCCCAGGGAATAAATGCTGTCGCACCTACACCGATATAGGGGGTGAAAGCAGTTGAATTTTTAAAATTATATTTAGCTGTAATCGTTGGTGGTAAATGTTTTAATTTAACACCTGCTGTTGCTGCACCAGTCACATTTACATCATGGCTAATTGGAGTAGCTAAAAGTAACTCTGCCGAGAAGTTATCATTAAAAAAATATTCTACCGATGGTGTAAAAGCAAGCTCACTATCAGCTTCTACCGTCATAGTATCATTCGCGATCTGTTTGTCTTGAGTTGGAGCAATTGCAGAACCACCTACTTTGACCTGCCATTGGCCCGCCATTGCCGATGCAGAAAGACCCATTAATACAATTAGAGCAGTTTGCTTTAACATTTAAAAACACCCCTTTGGAAGATCAATTATAAAAAACAATCATTAATTAATAATAAACACGAGGAGAATTAATATGCAATAGTGATTATAATACAAAAAAATCAATATTATTTAAGCTGCTGTTATTTAAGTTAATTTATTTTAAATAGACTAAATTGGTTGGTTTTATATTTTCAGATTTTCAATAATAAAAAACAGGATTTTATTCAGACTATAATACTCAGGATTTAATTAAAAAAACTTAAAGATATATTTAAAATGCATTTTAAAAATTAAAATAAAATCTGCCCTAAATCAATTAGGGCAGATTTAAACCCTTTTACAGGATCATGGCGGCAATCCAGCCAAAAATGATTAAAGGGATATTAAAATGAATAAAGGTAGGAATCACACTGTCTTTCATATGATCGTGCTGACCATCCATATTCAGGCCTGAGGTTGGTCCTAAAGTCGAGTCTGAGGCTGGAGAACCTGCATCTCCCAGCGCAGCCGCAGTGCCAATAAGAGCAATGGTGGCAGCAGGACTAAAGCCGAACTGGATACACAGTGGCACATAGATGATCGCCAGAATCGGCACAGTCGAAAATGAAGAGCCTATCCCCAAGGTAATCAACAGACCAATCAACAGCATCAAAAAGGCAGCCAGAGCCTGACTGTTACCAATCCAGTTGACCGATGCTTCAACCAGAGCGGGAATCTGGTTCGTCGCGTCAATCACCGCGGCAAAACCTTGTGCAGCAATCATGATAAAGCCGACCAGCGCCATCATGCGCATACCGGTAATAATCACATCATCCGCTTCTTTCCATTTAAAGATACCGGCACAGCTTAAAATCGCCACACCGACCAGACCCGCCAGAATCATTGAATCGGAATATAGCTGTACGGCCAGAGTAGCAACAACAGCCAGGCCTGCCATCCAGATGGTAAATTTTGAAATTTCCGGCTTGACCTGCTGCTCTGCTATTCCCAATTCACCCGAAATACTCTGCTGTTCTTCGACATGAATATCCTGATAATAGCGCGGCTTGCGGTAGCTGATAAACATGGCCACCAGAAGGCCCACAAACATCCCGAAGACCGGGATCGCCATCGCTCTTGGGATCTGATCATAGCTGATCTCAAAACCATAAGGCTTACCAAAGGTATTGATATTCTGACCCAGAATATCATTCAGGAAGATGGCACCAAAACCGACCGGAACCAGCATATAGGTACCGACCAGACCAAAGGTCAGCAGACAGGTAATTAAACGGCGATCCAGACTCAGATGATTAAATACCAGCAATAACGGTGGAATTAGCACCGGAATAAAAGCGATATGTACCGGAATCATATTTTGCGAGAAGATAGCCGAGATCGCGACCGTACAGAAAATCAGGTATTTCACCCGGTTTCGGGCCTTGAGGGAGACCTCACCTTTTAAGGTGCTGATCATCTTATAAGCCAGCAAGTCAGGCAGTCCAGAACGTGCCAGAGCGAGGGCAAATGCACCTAAAATACCGTAGGCCAGGGCAATTTTGGCGCCTCCACCCAGACCATTGTTAAATGCATCTAAAGTTCCCTGAAGACCCAGGCCTGCCAGCAAACCACCCGTAACAGCACCAATGACCAAGGCAAAAACCACAGGCACACGCGCCAGTGAGAGTCCAAACATGACCCCAATAGCAGCAAGAATTGCGAACATAATGAATTGAAAATAAGAGAAAACGGCTATTTTATCAGAAAATCCGGATAAAAATTCCTCTCCTTATCCTTTCATCAGTCACGATTTTTCGCGCCCTATTTTATTGGCCTGAATCGATTTCTGCTGAATAAACTGGTCAAGATAATGAGCAACTTTCTCTGGCTGGCTGAGAATCGCCCAATGATTGGCTGCCAGTTCGACCCGGGAGAAATCTTCTGCCCAAACCTGTATTTCATCGACTAAATCCGGACCCACAAAGTTGTCATACTGCAGCACAATGGCCTGTACAGGACAAATAGCAAAACGCTGTCTAGGTCGGGTTAAACGGGGTAAAAAATTGGCCCGATACAGATTAACGCCATATTTGCCATCTTTGACAATATTCTCATTTAAAGGCAAGTCATGACGATGCTCTAAATGGCTCACGATTTTATTCCAGCGTTGCGGGTTAAAACAGTTCCAGACAGCAGGCGCCAGCCAAGGCAATTGAAAAGCAGCGATATACCAGGACTTGCTGAGCTGCTTTAAAAAATTTGTCCGATTCTGCTTGAATTGCTTCCGCATCCAGAAAGCTGCATGATCCAGACAAGGCCCTGACAAGGTTGTATAAGATAGAATTCGCCCCTTAAATTCAGGGCTGGTGACTGCTTCCCAGGCTTGAATTGAGCCCCAATCGTGTGCTGCCAGATGAAAAGCCTGTCCGGGTAAAACGAAGTCGACGATTTCTTGCAAGTCCTGGGCTAAGCGTGACAAACGATAGTCACGAATTTTTTCAGGTACACTGGACTCCCCTGCACCACGCACATCGTAACTCACAATAAAATAGTTCTCGCTTAAACAGGCAATAATCGGCTCCCATACCGCCTGATGATCCGGATAACCATGAATCAGTACCAGAGCGGGCTGCCCGGCCTGCCCCCAAGTCTTGACACATAGGCGTTGCTGATCACTGGTTTGCACCCAATGGGTTGATATATTCATAACAAATTCCTTTATTTTTATTGACCATTCTATTTACAAATTGATGTAATTTATCAATGCCGGCGTAGGCGGGTTGTTCTAGTATGCTGAGCTATACAATAAAAATGAATATCAATATGAGCCTGTTTCGAAAAATTCAGCGTTTCCCTTTCATTTCCAAATTTATTCTGAATCACTATCCCCCTTATCGGGGTGCCGGCATTGTGATTGATGAAATGAACTTTGCGGATTATCACATCCGGGTAAAAATGCCCTTAACTGGCAAGAACCAGAATATCGTGGGGGTCCATTTCGGCGGTAGCCTGTATTCCATGGTGGATCCCTTTTATATGCTGCTGCTCATGCACCATTTGGGTTCCAAATATATCGTTTGGGATAAAGAAGCCTGGATTCGTTTTCTGGCTCCAGGCCGTGGCACGGTACATGCCGATATCCGGATTTCTGCAGAAGAAGTGAATACGATTATTGAGCTGGCAGCCAACCACCAGCCAGTTTATCGTCATTACCAGCTCAATATTTATGATGAATCTGGTGTACGCATTGCAGAAGTCCAGAAAACAGTTTATATCCGGCGCAAGCAGAGCAAATCCAAACCTCATGCTGAATGATCTGGCCAGGACAAAAGCCCAGATAAAATAAAAGCGCCATAAAGGCGCTTTTAGCTCTGCTCAACCGCTGTTTTAACGACGACGCTCCTGTTCGATCGCAGCACCTGCACCGCCACCAATTGCACCGCCAATGGCAGCACCGGCATTTCCACCAAAGATACTTTTACCCACAGCTGAGCCCACTGCCCCACCGACACCACTATAAGTCGCATTACGGTTTGAGCCACTTTGAGATTTACTTCCTACGGCCGCACCAGCACCACCGCCAATGGCTGCACCAGTACCACCACCTACACTATTACCTACACCACCACCAATAGCACCGCCTAGTGCCGCTGCCCCAATACGTTGTTCAGAGGCACTCATGCTTTCACAACCTGCCAACATCAGGGTAGATAGTGAGGCAATTGCAATCATACTCATATATTTTTTCATGAGATTTGTCCTTTTGGCTATTTCTTACAGCATAGATGATAAGAATGAACTTAAAATCAGTGAAATGTTACTATTACAAGTTCTATTGCTGAAATTTGTAAACAAAAAGCCTTAAAGAGTTTAAGGCTTTTGATACAGCAGTAGGGATGACTTATTCTGCTTCTGTCAGCACAACCACATCCTTGGTAGTAGTACCATTCTCTTGAACCACCGCATGAGTAATACTCTCAGTGCTGTTTGGATCTTTGAATTGATCAAGCTGAAGCGTTTTACGCACAGGCTCTTGTCCTTTCTTTAACTCTACCCCTTGAGCATCAATCGCCTTAGCTTCAGCAAGCACCACCCCCTCTTGAGTAACCTTTGATTTTATTTCAATTTTTGAGGTAGGCACAATTATGCTACCCGGCTGAATCACAGGTACAGACATTTTTTGCTCTGAAAATTGGCCAGCCTGGTCTTCCAATACTACATCTCGCGCCACCAGATCTTTACCACCATTTGAGACTTCAAAAATCGTGGCTTCCGTGGTGCGTACAGGTTGCTGACCTTTGATGGTACGAATAATCTGGGTTTTAACAATGGGCACCACACCTTTGTCTTCTAACACAATCGTATTTGGCATCGGTGCAGCCATCGTTTGGCTGGTCACTACAAATACACTGAGAGCCAGCAATTTTTGTATAAGTTTCATAGATGAATTCCCCTAGGTTTTATTCGTAAATTATTACGTTAGAAAAATGAAAGAATTTGTGTACTTATATTTTCACTATAGGAAAAATGTGAAATTTATTAAAGCTTAAAGCGAGTTTTGTAACAAAAGGATAAAAAAAGCCACCCGGAGGTGGCTTTTTTTATTTATTTAAAGGACCAATTACAGACCATTAAATTCATCATTGAATGCTTGGCTTAGCGCTTGGTCGACATCAGAGAAGTCATTGTGCAGTTCAAATTCTGCAGCTTCCGCTTCCTGACGACGACGCTCGAGGTGATAAGCCAAACCTGTACCCGCCGGGATCAGACGACCTACCACTACGTTTTCTTTCAGACCACGTAAATCATCTTCTTTACCGGTTACAGCCGCTTCAGTTAACACACGAGTTGTTTCCTGGAACGATGCAGCAGAGATGAACGAGTCAGTAGACAGCGACGCTTTGGTAATACCCATCAATTGGCGTTCATACTTCGCAGGGAACTTGTTCTGTGCCAGAACAGCTTGGTTCTCTTGCATTACACGGATGAAATCTACTTGTTCACCTTTGATGAAGCTGGTATCGCCACCATCTGTAATATCTACTTTACGCAGCATTTGACGTACGATCACTTCAATATGCTTGTCGTTGATTTTTACACCTTGCAGACGGTATACATCCTGAACTTCGTTCACGATGTAGTTGGTCAACGCCACTTCACCTTTCAGACGTAAAATGTCATGCGGGTTCTGTGGACCATCAGAAATAGTTTCACCACGGTTCACATGCTCGCCTTCGAACACGTTGATTTGACGCCATTTCGGAATCAGCTCTTCATATACTTCAGAGCCATCATCCGGTGTAATTACCAGACGGTTCTTACCTTTGGTTTCTTTACCGAAGCTGACAATACCAGACACTTCTGCAAGGATCGCATGTTCTTTCGGCTTACGCGCTTCGAACAAGTCCGCAACACGTGGCAGACCACCGGTAATATCACGGGTACGTGAAGATTCCTGTGGTACACGACCGATAACATCACCGACACCAATTGTTTCGCCATCACGCACAGAAAGAATCGTGTTCTGTGGCAGGAAGTAGAACTGCTCGGCACCATCAACAGTATCTAATACCACTGCTGGACGTAAGTCTTTACCAGATACTGGACGTGCAGTCACTGGCAGGATTTCAACAGTGGTCATACCCGTTGCATCATCGGTTTTCGATGTTGCAGTTACACCGTCAGCGATTTGGCTGAAGCGAATCTTACCAGCAACTTCTGTCACCAGTGGATGTGTATGCGGATCCCAAGTGGCTACGATACCGCCTGCTTCCACAGTCTCGCCATCTTTCAGCAAGATAGACGCACCGTATGGCAGTTTATAGCGCTCGCGCTCACGGCCTAAATCATCCGCAATACCGATTTCACCTGAACGTGAAGTCGATACCTGATGACCTTTGGCATGCTGTACAGTTTTCACGTTGTGGAAACGTACAGTACCTTTGTTACGAACCTGTACGCTGTTCGCAGCAGAAGTTCGGCTTGCCGCACCACCGACGTGGAAGGTACGCATCGTTAACTGTGTACCCGGCTCACCAATCGATTGAGCAGCCATAACACCTACAGATTCACCCGGGTTCACCAGATGACCGCGCGCAAGGTCACGACCATAACACTTCGCACATACACCGAAAGTCGATTCACAAGATACAACTGAACGTACTTTCACTTCGTCGACACCTTGCTCTTCCAGGAAGTTTGCAAGCTTTTCGTCGATCAATGTGTTACGCGGCAGAATCACGTCATCTGAACCGGCTTTCTTCACATCTTCTGCAACCACACGACCCAGAACTCGAGTCCCCAAGTTCTCGATCACGTCACCACCCTGAATGAATGGAGTCATTACCAGACCAGACAAGGTGCCACAATCCGGTTCCGTAATGACCAAGTCTTGTGCAACGTCAACCAGACGACGTGTCAGATAACCCGAGTTCGCAGTTTTCAATGCAGTATCGGCCAAACCTTTACGCGCACCGTGCGTCGAGATGAAGTACTGCAGTACGGTCAAACCTTCACGGAAGTTGGCTTTAATTGGGGTTTCAATGATCGAACCATCCGGTTTCGCCATCAAACCACGCATACCCGCCAACTGACGGATCTGAGCTGCGGAACCACGGGCACCGGAGTCAGACATCATATAGATCGAGTTGAATGATTTCTGTTTCTCGTCTTCACCCTGTTTGTTTTTCACAGTGGTGAATGACAAGTTGTCCATCATCGCTTTGGCAACCTGGTCGTTGGTACGTGCCCAAATATCGACCACTTTGTTATAGCGCTCACCAGCAGTGACGAAACCTTGTTCAAACTGTTGTTCGATTTCACGAACTTCAGCTTCAGCTTTACCAATGATAATTTCTTTTTGTGGTGGAATGACCATGTCTTCCATACCCACAGAAACACCTGAACGCGTCGCTTGACGGAAGCCCAAGTACATCAATTGGTCAGCAAAAATAACGGTATCTTTCAGACCCAGCTTACGGTAGCAAGAGTTGATTAACTTAGAGATGTTCTTTTTGGTCATCTCCACGTTAATTTGCTCAAAGCTTAAACCTTCTGGCACAACTTCCCACAGCAGACAGCGACCAGGCGTGGTATCAACAATAATTGTTTGTTGTTCACGTTCGCCATTTTCATTAATTACAGTCTGATGTACACGGGCTTTAACACGAGCGTGCAGGTCAACCTGACCTGTTGCCAATGCGCGGTTGACTTCATGCGTATCCGCGAACACCATGCCTTCACCTTTGGCATTCACTGCATCACGAGTGATGTAGTAAAGACCCAAGACCACGTCCTGAGACGGTACGATGATCGGCTCACCGTTGGCTGGAGACAGAATGTTGTTGGTTGACATCATTAACGCACGAGCTTCTAACTGAGCTTCAAGTGTTAATGGAACGTGGACCGCCATCTGGTCACCGTCAAAGTCGGCGTTAAACGCAGCACAGACGAGCGGATGCAGACGGATTGCCTTACCTTCAATCAGAATCGGTTCAAATGCTTGCAGGCCTAAACGGTGAAGAGTTGGCGCACGGTTCAACATCACTGGATGCTGACGAATCACAGAAGCCAGTACGTCCCAAACTTCTGGAGTCTCGCGCTCCACCATTTTCTTCGCAGCTTTAATGGTGGTGGCTTGGCCAGATGCTTGCAGTTTCGCGAAAATAAACGGCTTGAATAATTCAAGAGCCATTTTTTTCGGAAGACCACATTGGTGTAAACGCAGGTTTGGACCAACAGTAATTACCGAACGACCCGAGTAGTCAACACGCTTACCAAGTAAGTTCTGACGGAAACGACCCTGTTTACCTTTGATCATGTCTGCCAAAGATTTCAATGGACGTTTGTTTGAACCAGTAATGGCACGACCACGACGACCGTTATCTAACAGCGCATCGACAGACTCTTGCAACATACGTTTTTCGTTACGTACGATGATGTCTGGCGCTGCAAGGTCAAGAAGACGTTTCAAACGGTTGTTACGGTTGATCACACGACGGTAAAGATCGTTCAGGTCAGATGTCGCAAAACGACCACCTTCAAGCGGAACCAGCGGACGAAGATCAGGTGGAAGTACTGGAAGTACAGTCAGTACCATCCATTCTGGCTTGTTGTTTGACTCTTTAAACGCTTCCATCAACTTCAAACGCTTAGACGCTTTTTTCAGCTTGGTCTCTGACGTTGTGTTTGGAATTTCTTCACGTAGACGTGAAATTTCGTTTTCAAGATCGATGTCTTTTAACAAATCCTGAACAGCTTCTGCACCCATTTTCGCAGTGAATTCATCACCGTGTTCTTCTAGCGCATTGAAGTATTCTTCATCGTTCAGAAGCTGGTATTTCTCAAATGGCGTCATACCTGGGTCAGTGACCACATATGATTCAAAATACAATACACGTTCGATATCACGCAGTGTCATATCTAATAACAGACCGATACGGCTCGGCAGTGATTTCAGGAACCAGATATGCGCAACTGGAGATGCCAGTTCGATGTGACCCATACGCTCACGACGAACTTTGGCAGTCGTTACTTCAACGCCACATTTTTCACAAATGACGCCTTTGTATTTCATACGCTTGTATTTGCCACACAAGCATTCGTAATCTTTAACTGGACCAAAAATTTTGGCACAGAATAAACCATCACGTTCAGGCTTGAACGTACGGTAGTTAATGGTTTCCGGTTTTTTAACTTCACCATGAGACCACGACTTAATCATTTCTGGTGACGCAAGACCAATACGGATGCGGTCAAACTCTACAGGAGCATGACCGTCTGAATCCGTCTTTTTGCGCATGATATCGAGCAAGTCTTTCAATTTTTTTCTCCGTGTGTTGTGGAGATTTTCGCTACACAACTGGGTCACAAATATTGTTTTTAACTGAATATCCTCCTTCAGTCCCCCCTTTATTACAGGAGGGAAGCTCCAGAGCGCATTAAGCGCCGGAACTCCCCTTTTTTTAAGGGATCAGGAGGATTAATGGTTATTTAGTCACCATTTTTCAGTTCAATGTTGATACCTAAAGAACGGATCTCTTTGGTCAATACGTTGAACGATTCAGGCATACCTGGGTCCATATAATGGTTACCATCTACAATATTCTTATAGATACGGGTACGACCTTCAACGTCATCCGACTTCACAGTGAGCATTTCCTGAAGCGTATATGCTGCACCGTATGCCTCTAGTGCCCAGACTTCCATCTCACCGAAACGCTGACCACCGAATTGTGCTTTACCACCCAGTGGCTGCTGTGTAACAAGTGAGTAAGAACCAGTAGAACGTGCATGCATCTTGTCATCCACCAAGTGGTTCAGTTTCAGCATGTACATATAACCTACTGTTACAGGGCGGTCAAAACGCTCACCTGTACGGCCATCATAAAGTACAGTTTGACCCGTACGTGACAAGCCAGCCAGCTCCAATAACTCTTTGATCTGACCTTCTTCAGCACCATCAAATACTGGTGTTGCCAAAGGAACACCTGCACGCAGGTTGCCAGAAAGTAACAAGATTTCATCATCAGTCAGACTATCAAGATCTTCCTGCTTACCACCGACCTTATTGTAAATCTTGTCCAGGAATTCACGCAGCTCGGCAATTTGACGCTGTTCTTTCAGCATCTTGTCGATCTGGTCGCCCAAGCCTTTCGCCGCCATACCCAAGTGAGTTTCCAGAATCTGACCCACGTTCATACGAGATGGTACACCGAGCGGGTTCAGTACGATATCAACAGGCACACCGTTGGCATCGTGTGGCATGTCTTCTACCGGCAGGATGTTAGATACTACACCCTTGTTACCGTGACGACCCGCCATCTTATCACCTGGCTGGATACGACGTTTGACCGCCAGATAAACCTTAACAACTTTCAGAACACCCGTTGTGAGTTCATCGCCTGTAGACAGTTTGCGTTTCTTCTCAGCGAATTTCTCATCGATCTCGAGGCTCTTCTCTTTCAAGAACACCTGGATCTGGGTTAAACGTTCTGCAATTGCTTCATCTACCGGCTGGATTTCAAGCAGGTCAACCAGCTCTAAACCAGACAATACATCTTCAGACAGTTTATCGCCGCGTTTAGTGGTACCGCCGCCATTCGATTCCTGACCTTTCAACAGGCGAACAATACGTTCACGTGCCGCTTCTTCAAAGATTTTATATTCTTCTTTCAAATCTTTGCGGTAAGCGTCCAGCTGTGCTTTTTCAATTGCTTGAGCACGGTCGTCTTTTTCCAGACCATCACGTGTAAACACTTGAACATCGATTACGGTCCCTTTGGTGCCTGATGGAACGCGAAGTGATGAATCTTTCACATCAGCTGCTTTTTCACCGAAGATTGCACGTAGCAGTTTTTCTTCCGGAGTAAGCTGTGTTTCACCTTTAGGCGTTACTTTACCGACCAGGATATCACCTGCAGTTACTTCAGCACCGATATAAACGATACCAGACTCATCTAGCTTAGACAGAGCCGCTTCACCCACGTTTGGAATATCAGCAGTGATTTCTTCTGCACCCAGTTTGGTATCACGTGCAACACATGATAATTCCTGGATGTGAATAGACGTTAAACGGTCTTCCTGAAGTACACGCTCAGATAGCAAGATCGAGTCTTCGTAGTTGTAACCGTTCCAAGTCATGAACGCGACACGCATGTTTTGACCCAGTGCAAGCTCACCACCATCCGTCGAAGGACCATCAGCCAGCACGTCACCACGGCCTACTTTATCACCCAGGCTCACCAGAACTTTCTGGTTGATACAGGTGTTCTGGTTCGAACGCGTGTATTTGATCAGGTTGTAGATATCTACACCTGCTTCGCCCGCCACCATTTCGTCTTCATTCACACGAATAACGACACGAGAAGCATCAACAAATTCAATACGGCCACCACGTTTCGCGATCACACATACACCAGAGTCATGTGCTACGTTCGCTTCCATACCGGTACCAACCAGTGGCTTGTCAGCGATTAACGTAGGAACAGCCTGACGCTGCATGTTTGAACCCATCAGTGCACGGTTGGCATCATCGTGCTCAAGGAATGGAATCAGTGATGCGGCTACCGAAACGACCTGCTGGGCAGAGACATCCATATGTGTCACTTTTTCTGGTGGAATTCGTACAAATTCACCTTGGTAACGTACAGATACGAACTCTTCAGTCAGGTTACCGTTTTTATCTACTGCAGAGTCAGCCTGTGCAATCACAGTGCCTACTTCTTCAATTGCAGACAGATATTCAACTTCCTCTGTTACACGACCATCCACGACTTTACGGTATGGTGTTTCCAGGAAACCGAAGTTGTTACATTTTGCATAAACTGAAAGCGAGTTGATCAAACCAATGTTTGGACCTTCAGGCGTTTCAATTGGACAGACGCGACCATAGTGAGTCTGGTGTACGTCACGCACTTCAAAGCCAGCACGTTCACGTGTCAAACCACCTGGCCCAAGCGCGGATACACGACGCTTGTGGGTAATCTCGGACAACGGGTTGTTCTGGTCCATGAACTGGGACAACTGGCTTGAACCAAAGAATTCCTTGATCGCAGCAGCCACTGGCTTCGCATTGATTAAATCTTGCGGAGATAGGTTGTCAGTTTCAGCTTGTGATAAACGCTCTTTTACCGCGCGTTCTACACGTACCAGACCTACACGGAACTGGTTCTCAGTCATTTCACCTACTGAACGCACACGACGGTTACCCAAGTGGTCGATATCGTCGACTTCACCTTTACCGTTACGGATTTCAACCAATGTTTTTAATACATCAGTGATATCTTCGTTCGACAAAATGCCTTCAACTTCACGTGACTTCTGGTCTGTACCGACTTCGTAAGGACGACCTAAACGACGGTTGAACTTCATACGACCTACTGGAGACAGGTCATAACGCTCAGACGAGAAGAACAGGTTATTGAACAGGTTTTCAGCCGCTTCTTTTGTTGGCGGCTCACCTGGACGCATCACTTTATAGATTTCAACCAGGGCTTCTTCACGGCCAGTTGTGGTATCTGCACGCAAAGTATCTGCGACGAAAGGACCACGGTCGATATCATTGGTGAACAGAATGTTAAACTGCTTCACACCGCCTTCAGCAATTTTGACCATCACTTCATGGCCAAGTACAGTATTGGCAGCAATCACTTCCCCATCTTTCAGGGCAATGTCTTCAGCCGTAATACGCTCATACAGGTATTCATCAGGAACTGAAAGCTTGGTCAGGCCAGAAGCTTCCATTTGACGAACATGACGCGCGTTAATACGTTTACCTTGTTCAACAATTACTTTGCCATCATTATCAGTGATATCGAACTGAGCCATTTCACCGCGCAGACGCTCAGGAACCAGGTCAATCTGGTAGCTGCCCATATCCAGATATACAGGCACTTTCTCGTAGAACATGTCGAGAATCTGTTCGTTGCTATAACCTAAAGCACGCAGTACGACAGTCGCCAGCAATTTACGACGACGGTCAATACGTACATAGACTAGATCTTTGGCATCAAACTCAAAATCTAACCATGAGCCACGGTAAGGAATAATACGTGCAGAATAAAGAACCTTACCACTAGAATGAGTCTTGCCTTTATCGTGGTCGAAGAACACACCTGGTGAACGGTGCAATTGCGACACGATGACACGCTCAGTACCATTGATCACAAAAGTACCGTTATCTGTCATCAGTGGCATTTCGCCCATGTAGACTTCTTGTTCACGTACGTCTTTAATAGATTTCGTTTCACGATCTTTCAGGATCAAACGAATTTTTACGCGCATTGGTGCGGCATAAGTTGAGCCACGAAGAATACATTCGCGTACATCAAACTCAGGCTTACCAAGACTATACTCAACAAATTCTAAAGCAGCATTGCCAGAATAACTTTCAATAGGAAAAACTGAACGAAATGCGGCTTGGAGACCGATATCTTCGCGGTTTTTTGGTAATTTGCCATCTTGTAAGAATGTTCTGTACGAGTCGACTTGAATCGCGAGCAAGTACGGAGCATCCATGATGTTAGGCAATTTACCAAAATTCTTACGGATCCGTTTCTTTTCGGTATATGAGTATGCCATCTGGAGTCCTCGGAAAGTGTAAACCAAGCCCGCCTGCAGAACGGACTTAGAAGGAATTACGCCGGCCAATATGGCCACCACTGTTTACAAATGCTGCAATTTTTAGTGGTATTAAAACGCTTAACAATATTTTTTTACCGAAAAATATTGTTAAGCGTTTGTGTACATTATGTTTATTTTTAATTTGTATGATTTTTATATCATGCAAACAAAAATCGAGCCGATTATTGTAACGCAAAAAGGCTGATGACCCAATAGCCATCAGCCAATTTTTGGAGCCGATTACAAAAAACCCGACTCCCTTAAGAAATTACTTAAGTGTAACTGTAGCACCAGCTTCTTCAAGTTTCTTCTTAAGTTCTTCACCTTCTTCTTTAGAAACAGCTTCTTTGATCACTGAAGGAGCGCCTTCAACTAGATCTTTAGCTTCTTTAAGACCAAGGCCAGTTGCTTCACGAACTGCTTTAATTACAGCAACTTTGTTCGCGCCGAAAGAAGTCAACTCAACGTTGAATTCTGATTGCTCTTCAGCAGCAGCACCAGCAGCGCCAGGAGCAGCAGCAACAGCTACAGCAGCAGCAGAAACGTTGAATTTCTCTTCAAAAGCAGAAATAAGTTCAACAAGTTCAAGAACAGTTTTTTCAGCAACTGCGTTTAGGATTTCTTCGTTAGTTAAAGCCATGAGAATAACTCCAAATGGAAATTGAATGGTGTGTAAATTGATTTAAGCTTATGCAGCTTCTGACTCGTTTTTCTCTTTGAGCGCAGTAATAAGGCGACCCAATTTCGAAATAGGAGCTTGAAGAACGTTTGCAAGCATAGTAAGCGCTTTTTCTTGGTTCGGAAGGTTTGCGATAACGCTAACTTCAGCACCTTCATAAACCTTACCGTCAAATGCAGCAGCTTTAAGTTCAAATGCTTTGTTAGTTTTAGCAAATTCTTCGAACAAACGAGCAGCAGCACCCATGTCGTCTTCAGAAGTTGAGAAAGCCAAGATCGTTGGGCCAACAAGGTTGTCATTCAAGATATTGAATTGAGTATCTTGAAGAGCACGTTTAGCCAAAGTATTACGTACAACACGTGTAGCAACACCCAGTTTACGCGCTTCAACACGTAGAGCAGTTAACTGTCCTACGGTTAAACCTTGATAGTCAGCAACAACAGCAGCATACGCAGTAGAAGCGACTTCAGCGACTTCAGCTACGATCTGTTTTTTGCCTTCGATAAGAAGAGCCATTGTAAAACCTCCTAACGGTGATTTATGTGCTTACGCGAAGCACACTCCCAATTCGTTAACCCATCACTGGACTAACACGCGGAGGATGAACAAATCACACCACCGCGTCTACGCGGGCTGGGCTATTAAGAGCGGAGCATAAAACTCCGCCCGCCCGCGGTCTTTGACGCTGATAAATTTTCATTTATCAATTCAAAGTTTGCCTAAATTATCCCCTCTCCTTATAGGAGAGGGCTAGGGAGAGGTTTAACCCTCTTCCTGACCTTCTCCCAGAGGGAGAAGGAGACAGCTTCAGGGCTTTAAAATTCTTTCTTAATCAGCGAGATTAAGCAGTAACGTTTGCCACATCAACGATCAGACCAGGACCCATAGTTGAGCTCAAAGTGATCTTTTTGATGTATACGCCTTTAGAAGTCGCAGGTTTTAACTTTTTCAAGTCAGCAACCAAAGCCTCAACGTTTTGACGAACCGCTTCAGCAGAGAAACCTACTTGACCAATTGCAGCGTGGATAATACCTGCTTTGTCTACGCGGTAACGTGCTTGACCAGCTTTTGCATTTTTAACTGCAGTGGCTACGTCAGGAGTTACAGTACCCACTTTAGGGTTTGGCATTAAGCCACGTGGACCAAGGATCGTACCCAGCTTACCTACAACGCGCATTGCATCTGGAGCAGCAATCACAACGTCGAAATCAAGGTTACCCGCCTGGATGCTTTCAGCCAGATCGTCGAAACCAACAACGTCTGCGCCTTCAGCTTTAGCCGCTTCAGCAGCAGCACCTTGAGCGAATACAGCTACACGTACAGTTTTACCAGTACCTGCAGGAAGAGTCGTTGCACCACGCACAACCTGGTCAGATTTACGAGGGTCAACACCTAGGTTTACTGCAATATCCAAAGATTCTTTGAATTTAGGAGCTGGAAGGCTCTCTAAAACTGCAACAGCTTCTTCTAGCGTGTAAACCTTGTTCGCTTCTACAGCAGCCACGATCGCTTTTTGACGTTTAGTTAATTTAGCCATGTCTTAAAGCTCCACATCCAAGCCCATAGAACGCGCAGAACCAGCAATGGTACGTACACGTGCGTCTAAATCAGCACCAGTAAGATCTGGTTCTTTAGTAGTCGCAATTTCTTCGATTTGAGCACGAGTCAACTTACCAACTTTAGTTTTGTTAGGTACAGCTGAACCCTTCTGGATACCCGCAGCTTTCTTAAGAAGAATCGCAGCAGGTGGAGTTTTCATGATGAATGTGAACGACTTGTCGTTGTACACAGTGATCACGACTGGAATTGGCAGACCAGCTTCAAGTTTTTGTGTAGCAGCATTGAATTCTTTACAGAATGCCATGATGTTTACACCACGTTGACCTAGTGCAGGACCAATCGGTGGAGATGGATTCGCTTTACCAGCTGGAACTTGCAGCTTGATATAGCCGTCAATCTTCTTAGCCATTTCAAATTACCTCTGGGTACAAACGCCGATGAAGGCTCCCCAACATTTACGCAACGCTACCGTTACAACAACAATGCCCGAGCTTAAAAAAGTCGGGCGCTTTCAACCAAGACCAGCTAGATTGCTTTTTCGACTTGACGAAATTCCAATTCAACTTGAGTTGGTCGGTTAAATACATTAATCGTCAACGTTAAACGTGACTTTTCGTAAAGAACTTCTTCCACCACGCCTTTAAAGTCAGTGAATGGACCGTCAATTACAAGTAATTCTTCGCCTGGTTCAAACATCGTCTTCGGACGAGGTGCTTCACCAGTATTGCGTACACGCGCCAGAATCGCATCAGCTTCTTTTTGCGTAATTGGAGCTGGCTTTTCTGCCGTACCCCCAATAAAGCCAAGGACTTTTGGACACTCTTTTACGATATGCCAAGTATCATCATTCATTTCCATTTCGACCAATACATAGCCTGGAAAGAACTTACGCTCTGATTTACGTTTCTTGCCATCCTTCATCTCTACCACTTCTTCGGTAGGAACAAGGACTTCACCAAAGCTATCGGCAACAGCGCTACGCTGGATTCGATCATTAAGCGAACGCATCACTTGTTTTTCATAGCCTGAATAGGCATGAATAATGTACCAACGTTTCATAGCTCTCTTACCCGATAATAAACTTCATTAACCAGCCTAAAATATAGTCAAAACACCATAATAAAATGGCTGCTACAACTACAACTACAAGGACATGCCAAGATGTGGTCACGGTCTCTTGTTTGGTAGGCCAGGTTACTCGACGTAACTCGATTCGTGCATCTTTAACAAGACGAACAAAGCCTTTGCCTTGATGGGTGGCGTATAATAAACCGAATGCCACAACGATACAAGCCAAAATTACCCCAACACGCACCCAAATATCATTCGCGGGTGCCCAGTATGCAGGTAAATATTGGTTTACCATCATCGCACCTACCAATAAAATCAAGGCGATAATCCACAGAACCACGTCCAATGGAGAACCTGAACTTACATCTACAGCAGGATTATTTCTTTGAGGAATTGCCGCTTCGCTTAATGCGTCGCGTGATTTATCATTCGACATTTTTGTACTCGTCGTAGGTTTCGCGACTTATTATATGACCAGTTTTGCCGACATCAAGCGTCTTTAAAAAAAACTTGGCAGGCCAGGAGGGACTCGAACCCCCAACATTCGGTTTTGGAGACCGACGCTCTACCAATTGAACTACTGGCCTGTAAAACAAACTGGAGCCTAAACCCCAGCTTGTTTTTACTATTCTATGATTATGCAGTTACTTTAGCAACTACACCAGCACCTACTGTACGACCACCTTCACGGATCGCAAAACGCAGACCTGGGTCCATTGCGATT
>NZ_JAMXYB010000013.1:0-68410 GCF_024129495.1 Acinetobacter sp. S4400-12
GTGAGAGTAAGTCATCGCCAGCTCATTATTCAAAATCCCCCTGCTAAAAAGCAGGGGGATTTCTTTTTTTATAAAAAGAAAAGAAATAAAAGAATTACATCGTTATCTATATGAGTCATCCGCAGCACTCAACTAGAGATATAGTATTATATCTATCCAGACTAATTATCAGATACATCTGCTAGGGGAATATAGTGCAAATTCTATCTGCTCTATTTGTTGGTTTGACACGCCATTAAACGATGATGATTTTGGCAGATATTGTCTGATCAGACCATTCGTATTTTCTGAGTTCAACCAAAGTTAAGAATACTCCCTGATAATTCTTACCTATTACAGTATCACCTCCGAGGTCTCCTAAACATTGTCGTTGATCAACAACCTCATCTCGGCACTGAATGCTAGTTTTATCAAAAACTTATCCTCTAATATCGGTATTTCTATAGCCATGTTTACGATATTTTTTTGATATCTTAAATGAAGATGAAGTTTAGCGCCTTTTGATTTATTTTGATAAATGTACTGTTAAATCCACTCCTGTAAAGGTACATCTAATCAATCCCATTATGTTAAAGCACCTGAAATTTTTTCAGGTGACTAGTTTGAGCCAATCAAATAATCAACATAAGCGAAAGTAAACACAATTATTTGTGATGAAGGATGATACTGTCTTTGATTTGCAAATTTTGCTGCTTGTTGAGCTCTATATCCACATTGCCCAGTATTTCTTTTTAATTCAGGATAGATGGTTGATCGTGAACGTCCTAAGTCGAGCAAGCGTAGCGATTAAACTTTTACTTTTTAAAGTTGGATAAATTTCGTATCTTATCATCTTGATAAAGTTGAGTGCATTTCTTCATTGTGTGCTTTCCAATTGCGAGTTAAAAAAGTCTAATGATTCTATGAATGCCCCTAACTTTTTCAACAAACTACAAATGTGTCACACTTGTGACTTGAATCTGCATAGATTGAAAAATTTAAAAACTATAATTAACTCATCAATAAAAACCAAAATTGAGTTTGTAGTTGTAATACGGATAAGTAGTTGGAATTGATCTTCATCCAAATTAATAATTTAAATTTATATAAGAGTTTGTTTTCTTTTAAAGAAAAGAAGTTATTATCAAGAGAGCTATTGTTGTTCTGGCTCGTATTAAACTGCTTAGGAATTTATCTTTCATTAAATATGCTTTGATTTTATTAAGTAGGGTTAAGCTAACCATTACTCATTAATATTATTCAATATATTTCAAATGAAATAGCCTAAGCGGTTTTGGGTCAATTCGTTTTCTTTAGGGATTAAAGTGCACTTTTTAAAGCTTGTTTATGTTGTTTAACTTGCTTGGCATAGCGTTTACCTTGTTTTCTCATCTTACGATTATTTTCGTAATTTGAAGGCCCAACATTGTAATAAGCGAGTGCTTTTTCCCAGTCTCCTGCGGATTGATGGTATTTAGTTAATATATAAGATCCACATTGAATATTGTTATTTTCATTATATAAGTTGCCTGGACAAGTTTGCTGCCAGTAGCGTGGCATCACTTGCATGAGTCCTACTGCACCTACAGGCGAGACTGCCTGACTCCGGTATGTCGATTCCTGGCGAATTACAGCAGCAACTAAAAGTGGATCTAGCCCCTGACGTTCTGAATGTAACACGATCATGTGAGATACTCGCTCAGCAGTACTGGCAGGTGTTGAATAAGCAGTCTGAATACCTTTTGATAATTTGGCAGCACGTCTTTCTATAGATCCGCCACCTAGGGATGAGCACCCAGTAAAAACTAAAGTAGTGAGTACAATAGAAGAAAGTTTAAATGAAGTCGAACGAGATAATGGAGATTTAAGATTAAAATCAGTGAAATAACGAGAAAAAAGCAAAACTTAAGTTCCATGCCTAAATTACACGTTTAGATGGTATGTAAGCAATCCATTTGAGTCAACCCGAGAAACAGCAAAAACTCTCTATTTTTAAATAGAGCTATAAAGCTTTAAAAGACTGAATTGATAAAACTTATATTTTGCTTTCATTAGGCTACAATTTAAACAAGATCTTATTGATTTATATTTTTTAAATTGATATTGAAATCAATCAGTCTATACAAGTACTACCGCAATAAATAATGCAAATTACTTAATTTAAAGCTTTTTTAACATCCAGATTTCACAGGCTTCACTATGTCCAGTATTTCCTTTAGGAGAGTCTAAATGCTCAAACCCCAGTTTTTCATACAGCCTGACCGCCTGCCACAGTGCTTTAGTGGTTTCTAAATAGACTGCATTAATGTGATGCGCCTGTGCAAATTCAAATGCTAACTCTAAAACTTTTTTAGCTAATCCTTGCCGACGGATTTCAGGTAGAAAGTACATTTTTTGAATTTCTAAAATATTTGCATCACCTTGCAGTGGAGCAATTCCACCACCACCATAGATTATATTTTGTTTATCTATAATTACCCAATAAGCTGAATTGGATTGCTGATAAACCTGATAAAGTTTATCTAAAATAGAATCCCCTACAGCAAAACCGGATTCAGCTGCCAGTCCAAATTCTTGGGAAACACGACGAATAATGGCAGCAATTTGAGCATTATCTTCAGGTTGGATTAGGCGAATAGAATACATATAAATTTATTGAATGGTGAAATAAAAAATGATGAATTTTTATAGCCTTAAATGCTTAAAAAATCCACCATTTAATCAATTTAATTGTTTGATTTATCAGCAAAGTAAAAACTATTTTAATTCACTAGAGGATTTATTCAGTTCACGTCGGGCAATAATCAGTTGTTGAATCTGTTGAGTACCTTCAAAAATATCCAAGATTTTGGAATCACGTGCCCATTTTTCCAGAAGTTCGGTTTCATTGTAGCCTAATGTAGCTGCCAGCTCGACGCATTTTAAGGTGATTTCATTACCGATCCGGCCAGCTTTGGCCTTAGAAATTGAAGCTTCACGTGAATTAGGTTTGCGATTATCTGCCATCCAGGCAGCTTTTAACATCAATAAACGTGCTGCTTCCCATTCCGCTTCCATACGGTAAATCTGTGCAGCGATATTGGAACTTTGTAAATATGGCGTGCTGTAGTGGGCATCTAGTTCATCTTTGAAAATTTCTTTAATACGCTCCAGAGATGCTTTTGCGCAGCCAATTGCCATGGCAGCGACCAATGGACGGGTATTGTCAAAGGTTTCCATTACTCCCGCAAAACCTTTGGCGACATCGATTTCCTCATGCCCTAACAAGTTGGCAGCTGGAACACGGCAGTCAATAAAACTAATTGCTGCGGTATCTGAAGCTTTAATACCCAGTTTATGTTCCAGACGCTCAATCTTCATGCCAGGCGTATTTTTAGCGACCACAAAAGATTTGATGGCAGCACGGCCCAGTTTTTTATCCAGAGTTGCCCAGACTACAACCGCATCGGCACGTTCTCCAGAAGTCACAAAAATTTTCTCGCCATTCAGAATATAGTCATCGCCATCTTTTGTAGCCGTTGTACGAATGGCTGCCGAGTCTGAGCCACAACCCGGTTCTGTAATTGCCATAGCCGCCCAAATTCCCTGAAAGCGCTGTAACTGTTCATCATTGGCAACTGCAGCAATTGCAGAGTTTCCTAAACCTTGACGTGGCATGGATAACAATAGACCAGTATCGCCATAACACATCTCGACAATACTGAGCGCTGTAGACATATTGACGCCATTTTTATTACTTTCGTCGCTATCACCGCGCTTGTTCACCGCAGCACCGGCATTCATGCCTTCACTACCTTGATTCATGCCATCGACGACAGAAGCCAGCATGTCCAGCTCTTTGGGATAAGTATGTTCAATTTTGTCATATTTACGTGAAATAGGGCGGAGTACATTTACTGCAACTTCATGGGCTTGATCAATCAGCATTTTAAATTTTTTAGGATTTTGTAAGTTCATCTCTTTTTTCCCTTATTTTTGCTCACGCATGCAAACCAGAATGCAGGATGGCAGTTGCTCTTAAATCCCGATACCAGCGTTCGACCGGATGCTCCTTGGTAAAGCCGTGTCCTCCGAGAATCTGTACGCCATCTGTACCAATTTTCATAGATTTTTCTGCACACAGCAGGCGCGTCAGATAGGCTTCACGATGAAAACTCTGACCAGATTCAGCCAGGCTCGCAGCATTCAGGACCAGCATCTGCATGGCATCTATTTCAATTGCCATATCTGCAATCATAAAAGCCACGCTTTGACGATGTGAAATTGGTTCACCAAAGGCCGTCCGTTCATTGGCATACTGTATGCAGTATTTTTTCACGGCCTCACAAGTACCGACGGCCATCGCGCACCACATTAAATTGCCTAGGTCCACAAAAGCGGTGTAATCAAAATCTTCATCTCCTAAGCGCTGAGCTGGTGTGTTAGCAAATTTCAAGCTCATGGTTTGAGTGGCTTTTAGGCCCATGGCTGGAGATTTTTGTGCAGTGATGGTCTGGTCACGCTGTACAACAAAGATGTCGGCCGTTCCATTCAAACTGGCACTGACCAGATAAAGGTCAGCACTTTCTCCCAGAATGACCAGCGTCTTTTCCCCATTGATCAGATAATGATCCTGATGGGGGGTGGCTGTGGTCTTTAGCTGATATGGATTAAATGCGGCAGTTGCTTCCTGTACTGCAAAAGTGGCTTTTAGCTGAGGGTCTTCAGTAAAGGCAGAAAGATAATCTGTCTGGATCTGTTCCGAACCCCAGTGAGTAAGGGCATTGATGACACTAAAGGTAGATAGCAACCCGGCTGTCAAGCTGAAATCACCTTGGGCTAGACTTTGGGCAATCAGAACATTACTGACAATATTCTGCTCTGATGCCACACCACCTAAAGCTTCAGGAAGGGCATAAAGGTTGAGGCCTAAATCAGTTGAATATTGCCAGAGTTCCTCGGGGAAGTTTTCATGGTGATCTGCCTTATATGCCAGAGGATAAAGCACTTCTCTGGCAAACTGCTGCATGGCATCACAGGTCATTTGCTGTTCTTGCGTCAAGTTCAAGTCAAATAGTGATTTGGGCTGATGTGGGAGACGTTGCTTTTGGAGTGTTTGACCAGATTTTAGGATTTTTTGTGTCTGGCTGAGCGTCTTAAAGCCAGCCTTTGAGCTTTGATACAGAGATTTTTCTAAAAATTTTCGTAACCTGAATTGGTCAAGTAAATCGCTGCCAGCCACTCTGGTTAGAAGAGACAAGCCAAATCCTTGAGCTTTATTTACCATATTATTCATTCTGATTATCCTGTGGAATATTATGTTGTTTTCTTAATGCTGACACGTAGTCGGAGAAAAAACCATGTCATCAATGACATGAAATATTGTCAATTTACAATCAAATCAAAATGATTAACTAAATAGTTAAATATTTGAAAACTAACAGAAAAATAAAATATTTGAAATTTTGGATTTTATAATAATTGACCCGGATGACAGAATCATCCGGGTCTAGGCTTAAAGCTCAAAGCTGGTTTTAATACATCAGAGGTAACGTTTAATCATGCTGCGTACATTCGTTCTGGCATCAATCACGGTCATAAAAGTATAGGCACCAATGAATTTACGGCTAATAAACATAAATTCTTTGGGCGGGACACTGAAATAACGTGAAGCCATTGATTTTGAAGCTTGCTGCATCACACGGCTATGTAGCTGGCTTTTTTTCCAGTTATAGCGGTCATATTCATCCATAACTCCGGCAGGCAGGTCTTTATTATTAAGGGGTGAACTAAATGCTTCAGTGGCTAATAAAAAGACTTTGGCCATATCCGGTTTAATGCTATGCGGGATTGAGTCAAAGAACTCATAACCGGTCATTGCTTTCACCATCATATCCGCATCATGATGATAACCTGCCTGAATCAGGTTGCGCGCAACGTTTAGCAGATGCTGGTCAAACTGACGAATTGCCCCAAAATCCAGCAGGACAATTTTGTCGCTAATATTTTCACCATTACCTAAGCGAACCAGGTAATTACCGAAGTTCGGATCGGTCTGCATCTCGCCCCATTCGAAAATTTCACGTACAGCAATTTCTAAAGAGGCTTCACCAAGCTGGTTGCGGCGTTCCTGAGGCAGGGACAGCATAACGGGACTATTAATTGGCACACCACGTTCAAAGGTCATGCACAGCACACGGTCAGTACAATATTGATCGATAATCGTAGGCACGATATAACGCGGATCTTCTTTTAAACGAGCAGCGAAACGGCGCGTAGTGTCAGCTTCAATTTTATAGTTGACCTCACGATGCATCA
Organism: Acinetobacter sp. S4400-12; assembly: GCF_024129495.1. Lineage (NCBI taxonomy): Bacteria > Pseudomonadati > Pseudomonadota > Gammaproteobacteria > Moraxellales > Moraxellaceae > Acinetobacter > Acinetobacter sp. S4400-12. The sequence continues at coordinate 6,277 of NZ_JAMXYB010000013.1, forward strand.
TTTCACGGACTTCATCGAACCACTGGTCAAATTCACGTGTCTGCGGCACCATGCGGGTCAGCTTCAGCATGTTCCTGAACAGGCTCATGTCGGAATCGATCGCTTCAGCCACACCTGGATACTGAATTTTAAGGACCAATTCCATGCCATCTGATTTACGAATAGCACGGTGAACTTGGGCCAGAGAGGCGGTACCCAAAGGTTCATGATCCACGGTCAGATCATCTAGCTTTGAACCCAGCTGCTGTTGTAATTGAGCTTTAATTGCCGGCCATGCCAGAGCAACGGTCTGGTTATTCAGGGTATTGAGAGCCTGAGTAATTTCTTCGGGCAGAAAATGTTCGCCATAAAGCGCCATCATCTGGCCAATTTTGACGATTGAGCCTTTTAGTTTACCAATTTCTGCAACCAGATAATCAGCCTGTTCTTTCATAGCTTTTTTGCGTTTTCTTTCTTTTTCTTCCTCGCTAGAGAACATGGAACTCGCGCTCGATGCCGCCCAGCGCGTACCTGCCAATAAGGATGCCTTTGCGATCGATAAGCGTCGATCCATTGAGGAAGTTTTCAGTTGTTTAAGCTTATCGTTCTGATCTGACATGTAAACTCAATCCTTTCATCAGCATAAAGCAAAATAAATCATTGTAGTGAATATTACCGTGTCTACAGATATTAAAACAGTTTGAGCCGTTGAATTCACAGTAAAACCTTAGCAAGATTTGGTCACTTACCAACTTAGACCAGTGTAGGACAGCTATTATGACATTTGAAATTGGATTTTTAATTCAGATCGTTGCTGTAAGTGTTGTTTATTTGTTTGAATGTGTTGATGAATCAGACCCTGCACTACTTCATGCATAAAGCCCAGTGCATAACCTTTTACAATAACAATACTGGGCAAGCTAAAGAACAGGTATTTGGCATCTTCCAAAGTTGCACTATCAAATACACCTTGCTGTATTAAAGTCGTTTGTAAAAATATCTTTTCTTGCTGCACCTGAATGGACAATTGATCATTCCAGTAATTTTGGCGCATTGCCATAAGATTATTGTGCTTATAGCTCATAAGGTCTGGGCTCGTTTGGACTTTATTGCCAGATGATATGGAGGCAGATTACAGATTTTCAAACCTTTAAATGTGACATCTTTTTAAGCGAAAAAACGATAGGATTTTAATAAGGACTGGGTTAGTATCGGGCAATAATTTATACAAGATTTATTGTTCAAAATTAATTTGAAGCAGACCAGTTTGGCTAAAGGGGATATGATGCGTTTTGCATGTTTATTAGTTGCAGGTTGTTTGGCGGCATTGGGGCTACAGGTTCAGGCAGCAGAAGGTTATTCTAAGGCATATACTCAGTGTATGAACTTCAGTTATGGTAATACCGCGAAAGCAAAAAAATGTGTCAAAAAAGAATTAAAAGCGCAAAAAAAACGCTTGAAGAAAAACTATAAAACTTATTTGAAATTGAATTCGCCTTATCAAAATAATATCCGTGCTCAGCATACGCTATGGGAACGAAAAATGTCCCAGCAATGTAACTTGGGAATGACTGGGCAATATGCACAGATTCAACAAGGCCAATGCAGGCTAGCGCTGGTCGTGGATCAGGCCAGTCTGTATCAATCCCGTTCTTATAGTAGAGGGCTTTAACAGGATTTTCAGGCCAATAAACCGGTCGAAGAGTTGTAGCCTGTATCAGAAACTAAAGGTTGAATGGATGTAAGGGCAGAAATCCGGCAGATTAAGCAGCCATGGAGAATTCACGTTTTTCATGGTTTTGGCATTATAAAAGCCGTTAAAACAAGGTATCATAAAGCGTTTTAAAAAATGACCTTGGAGACGCCTTAAGTGGATCGACCGACTATTAGCCCTGAACATTTGCAGGAAGCCGCTGAAAATTTAACGACCATTCGTGACTTTGTTCGCTTTGGTGTTACAGCATTACGTCAATACGATGCGCATTTAGGCCAAGGTACAGAAGATTATTTTGCTGAAAGTTCGGCACTGGTATTACAAACCTTGTCGCTGGACTGGAATGCTGATCCAGAAATTCTGGATTCCAAACTGTTGCCAAGCGAAGTGGCTGAATTTCTCAGTCTCCTGGAACGTCGTATCAATGAAAGAGTGCCAACTTCTTATTTATTGAATCTGGCTTATTTCTTCGGCAAACCGTTTTATGTCGATGAACGCGTCCTGATTCCACGTTCTCCGATTGTCGAGCTGATTGAAAACCGTTTTGCGCCCTATTGCCTGACTGAAAATGGTGAAAAGGGAGCAGCAGTAAATAACTTGCCAGAAAATCCGAATCCAAAAACACCGCAACGTATTCTGGACATGTGTACAGGTTCAGGCTGTATTGCGATTGCATTGGCTTATGCTTTCCCTGATTCAGAAGTAGATGCTACCGATATTTCCAAGGATGCTCTGGAGGTTGCACAGATCAACTGTGAACATCATAACAAGCAGTATCAGGTGGCACTGCTGGAGTCTGATCTGTTTGCGAAAATTCCTGCTGAAAATCAATATGATCTGATTGTGTCTAATCCACCGTATGTCGATGCAGAAGATATGGCTGATCTTCCAGATGAATTCCATCATGAGCCAGAACTGGCATTGGCAGCGGGTCAAGACGGTCTGGATCTGGTGCGTAAAATGCTGGCTCAAGCCGCCGATTATCTGACTGAAGATGGTCTGATCGTGATTGAAGTCGGAAATTCGGAATGGGCCATGCGTCAAAACTTTAATACAGTCGATTTTTACTGGCTACAATTTCAGCGCGGCGGTTCAGGTATTTTTGCACTGACAGCAGCACAATGCCGCCAATATCGCGATTTATTCATTCAATCTGTTCATTCATAAGGAGTCGTTGAACATGGCAGGTAATAGTATAGGGCAACTCTTCCGTGTAACGACTTGTGGTGAATCTCATGGTGTTGGCCTGATGGCCATTATTGATGGGGTTCCACCAGGAATTGAACTGTCTGAAGCTGATTTACAAAAGGATCTGGACCGCCGTAAGCCGGGGACTTCGAAATTTGCAACCCAGCGCAAAGAACCAGATGAAGTTGAGATTATTTCTGGGGTATTTGAGGGTAAAACGACTGGAACTTCTATCGGTCTGCTGATTCGTAATACTGACCAGAAATCTAAAGATTATGGCAATATTGCGCAAACTTTCCGACCTGGACATGCAGACTATACCTATACCCAGAAGTATGGTTTTCGTGATTATCGTGGTGGTGGCCGCTCTAGTGCGCGTGAAACTGCAATGCGTGTGGCGGCGGGTGCAATTGCCAAAAAATTTCTGTTTGAAAAATTCGGAATTGAAGTTCGTGGTCATGTGACGCAGATTGGCACTGAAAAAGCTGAAAAACTGGACTGGAATGAAGTGCCAAACAATCCGTTTTTTTGCGGTGATGTGGATGCCGTTCCGCGTTTTGAAGCCTTAGTCACATCTTTGCGTGAACAAGGCACCAGTTGCGGTGCGCGTCTTGAAATTATAGCTTCTGGAGTTCCGGTTGGTTGGGGGGAGCCGGTTTTTGACCGTCTTGATGCGGATATTGCTCATGCAATGATGTCGATTAATGCCGTCAAAGGTGTGGAAATTGGTGACGGTTTTGGTGTGGCTGAGCAGTTTGGGCATGAAACCCGTGATGAACTGACAGCTGACGGTTTCCTTGCTAATCATGCTGGGGGAATTTTAGGCGGTATTTCCAGTGGTCAGGACATTCGTGTTTCGATTGCGCTGAAACCCACTGCGTCAATTACCACGCCAGGTAAAACCATTACCATTAACCGTGAAGATACAGATGTACTGACCAAAGGCCGTCATGATCCTTGCGTAGGTGTGCGTGCAACACCGATTGCTGAAGCGATGCTGGCGATAGTACTCATGGACCACTTCATGCGTCATCGTGCGCAAAATGCCGATGTGGTGGCACCATTTTCACCAATCGAACCAAAATAATCTGCTTTTCATCTTCAGTAAATATAATTAAAGTCAGACTCCGGTCTGACTTTTTTATATTGAAAATAATGCAAAAGAAGAATATACGTTTAGTGACTAGCGCAGATATTTCTGAGCTGAGTCTATTGATAAATACTGCTTACCGCGGTCAGGGTGGTTGGACTACTGAATCAGGCATTATTCAGGTCACTGAAAAAACTGAAGCATATCCAATAGATCAACAGGTTGGGAAGCCGTTGGTTCAAGTGCACTTGGTGGTTTTAGAAAAATTACTAGAATAAATGACGAGCTAATAAAAATTCACGTTTTTTCTATTTGAATTAAATGGTGATTCAGCGGCTTCATATGCTAAGTTTTGTTTACTGTCTCAAGATAAGGGATCAATAGATAGATACCGATCAGGATAGGCCATGCTGCATATTATTTTAACTTCTTTATTTCCTCTCATCGGGCTGATCAGTTTTGGTTATCTGCTGAAGCGTACTCAATGGTTGAGTGAAGATTTTTGGCGGGGTGCAGAAAAGTTAAATTATTATGTGTTATTTCCTGTAATGCTGTTCTTAAATCTGGCTGCCGCAAAGATTAAGATAGAGGTTATTCAGGATGTGGCTCTGGTGATTTTTAGCCTCGTGACTGTGGTCAATATTGCATTATATATTTTGCGACAGATTTACCAGATTGGTTATGCACGTTTCGGGGTCTATGTTCAGAGCTTGCTACGTTTTAATACCTATATTGGCCTCGCAGCAGTCAACGCTTTGTTTCAGCAGCAGGGGATGACTATTTTTGCCGTCGTGATGGTATTGTGTATTCCGCTGGTGAATGTCCTGTCCGTACTGGCATTTACTCGTAGCCATGACATGCAGATCAGCAAAATCCTGATAGATCTGTTAAAAAATCCACTAATATTGGGCTGTATTGCTGGGGGACTATTTAACTTTTCAGGCTGGTCACTCTGGCCAGGTCTGGAACTGTTTTTAAAGCAGCTTGCCTTATGCAGTTTACCCTTAGGTCTGATGTGTGTGGGGGCTGCCTTACAATTCCAAGGACTTCAACGGGATATTCTACCGCTTAGTTTATCTACATTTGGACGCCTATTGGGCATGCCGCTGGCTGCATTTTTTATTTGTCAATTATTTGAAATTGATAGCTTAACTACTCAGGTATTGGTTCTGTTTTTTGCCTTACCGACTGCTTCAGCCTCTTATGTACTAACTCGGGTTTATGGCGGGGACAGTCAGCTGATGGCCAGTATAATCAGTGTACAGACGGTGGTGGCGGCCGGTTCTTTAATGCTAGTGCTTTCCTGGCTGATTTAACTTCAGAATCTTAAAGCCATATCACTGTATTTTTAACTTATTAAATAGCCTAAGCAAATAGCAGCTATTCTTTTTATTTTAGTGACCTTTTATAAATTCAGAAAATCTAATACTGATTGATAGAAAAAACTCAAATTCTTTCATCCACTCAATGTTTTTTATTGAATATCTGACACAGATACATCACGCTTTCCATCACGTGAATTAACATAAATAAAAATTCTCTTTTTCTATAAAATGATACATATCTTGCTCAAGATAATAAAAATATTATTGCAGGAGAGAAATGCTGCTGCATTCGCCGAAGGAGCAAGCTCCCAGAATACTCTCAGGCAAAAGGACTGCAATAATATAAAAACTCTGGAGAGAAGTGTTTAATCACTCACCGAACGAAGGGGGGAAGGCTGCTCTGAGTGCTATACAGTGACCGAAGCTCTCAGGTATACCTGACAGATAGGAAGACATCATAAAGCAAGGAGGTGCCTATGCGTCATGTGGTCGTAATTGGAGCAGGCATTACTGGTATAATCACAGCCTACGAACTGGCTTTACTCGGGTATCAGGTCACTGTGCTTGATCGTCATCTTTATCCGGCAATGGAAACATCCTTCGCCAATGGCGGTCAGCTCTCCGCTTGTAATGCAGAAGTCTGGAACCAGAAAGCGACTGTGCTGAAAGGCATTAAATGGATGTCACAAAAAACAGCTCCCTTACTTCTAAATCCTTCTTTTAGCCTGCATAAATACAGCTGGCTGATGGAATTTTTGGGGAATATCAAAAACTATGAAGCCAATACCCGGGAAACGGTCAAATTGGCTCTACTGGCAAGAAAGCGTCTGTTTGAGATTGCCGAAATCGAGCAAATCGACTTTGATCTGGAAAAGCGCGGGATTCTACATTTTTACCATAATAAAGCCGATTATGATGTGGCGATTCGAGTGAATGACCTGCTGTGTAGCGGAGGTCTGGAACGTAATGCGATTAGCAATGAAGAAATCAAGCAGATTGAGCCTGCATTAACGGGAAATTACTATGCCGGTTTCTACAGTCAGAATGATGCATCAGGGGATATTCATAAATTCAGTACAGGTCTTGCCAAAGTCTGTATGCAAAAAGGAGTGAGGTTTGAATTTGGTCAGGATGTGTTTGCAATAGCGTATCAGCTACAGCATGTCACCTTGAAGTACCGGCCAAGTACTGAAAATGTACATGCAAATCGTAATGAGATTGTAGAGATAAAGGCAGATGCGATTGTGGTCTGTGCAGGGGTAGGTAGTTATCAACTGGCTAATCTGCTTGGTGAGCGGGTCAATATCTATCCGGTCAAAGGTTATTCAATTACAGTACAGTTAAATGATCAGCAAAGTCAGCACAACGCACCTTGGGTCAGTCTGCTGGATGAAAGTGCCAAAATTGTTTTATCGCGTTTAGGCCCAGAGCGCCTGCGTGTTGCAGGAACAGCTGAATTTAATGGTTATAACCGGGATATTCGTGCAGACCGCATTCAGCCTTTGATCGATTGGACACAGCGTAATTTAAATTTGTGTACCGAGCATGTTCTTCCTTGGGCAGGGCTGCGTCCTATGATGCCGGATATGATGCCTGTGGTACGTCAGGGTAAACGGGAAAGGATATTTTATAATACTGGTCATGGTCATTTGGGCTGGACCCTGTCAGCTGCAACAGCGGCTATGATTAGTCAACAGATTCTCCGGCAGTATCCTGCCTAAAAAGGCTTAACCCGCTTCAGTGCCTTTAAAATAAGAAAGTGTTAGTGGGTAGAAAATTAATTGTCTAATTTACTGAAATATAATTAAATATTGTATAGAAATAATCGGTTTTAGTTATTTAGTCATACAGACGGTATATTCCATTAAAGCGTTCACAGCCTTTTTGTGGACTACTGACTTTCAAGATGGCTTTGTCATAGCGAAACTGATATTTGCAATCATGTTCATTGTCAAAAATCTGGGTTTTCGTGTCTGGTGTGCTATAGGCCAAAAAAGGAACAGTCTGTGTTTCAGGGCGGTTATTTGGACTACGATAGGCGATTCCTTCAATCTTGATGCGGTCTTTGCTCAGTTGGTGGATTTTGAGATGTACGGGCTGTTTGGCCATGTATCCATTTTCAAATTTCAGATAATGCTGGGTAAGGCTCTGGTTAAGAGAAATATAAATATTTAAGTCATCCAGACGCAGCTCAAACTGCTGCTTGAAACAGTCCAAGGTTTTGCATTGCTGTATGCGTTTTGCCCATAACTGATGCGTATCTTTAAGTAAATACAGCGGCGCATCGGTAATTAAAAAAGCGGTCAGATATTGATTGGCCAGTTTTTCCCGAGGCTCATCCAGATCTGACGAACACATTTTTTTTATCGCGGCATTATTATTACTTTGCTTCACGCAATCCGGTAATTCTGCATGGCCGCTGGTCGTCGCCAGCATTGCTGTGCCGAAACATAGACCGATTATTTTCATCATATTTAGATCAGTTTTCAGTAGCATGATCGCTTATACTTTCACTGTGTTACGCTTGGTCTAACTATAGCGAAATAGAAACGTAGTATACAAGATTTCAATTGGTTATTTCTAAAGGATAAAAGCAGTGGTTGCACAAATTCGTATTGGTCAGGGTCTGGATATACACGCATTTGAGGAAGGGGATTTTGTGACCTTGGCGGGTATCCAGATTCCGCATACGCATGGCTTAAAGGCCCATTCTGATGGTGATGTGATTCTGCATGCATTGAGTGATGCCTTACTCGGGGCATTGGCACTGGGGGATATTGGTCAGCATTTTCCAGATACCGATCCGCAACTCAAAGGAGCGGACAGCAAGGTGTTATTAAAACATGTCTATCAGTTGATTCTGGACCGGGGTTATATACTGAATAATGCAGACATCACGGTTGCCTGTGAACGTCCAAAACTGGCCAAACATAATCTGGAAATGCGTCAGAGCATTGCCGATGTGTTGAATGTGGAGGTGACTCAAATCAGTATTAAAGCCACCACTACTGAAAAATTAGGCTTTACCGGACGTCAGGAAGGTATCCTGGCCACGGCGACTGTCCTGGTTAGTCATCATAAATAACATCAAACAAAGTGATGTGGATGAATCAAGGACAATTCCAGTTCATGGGTTGCTTTACGGCCTTGAAGTTGTAGGGCAACTGCGTGCATGAGTCCGGTCCAGGTTTCATTGGGTTCCCAGATTTCATGCAAATATTCCTGGGCAGCTGGCATATCTATATTCATTGAGTATTGACGGTATAGATACATCAGGCAGCTGACATGATAATTCTTTGAGCAATGTACCCAGACCATGTGCTGTTTTACCAGATGATCAATCAGATCAAGTACTAACAGACATTGATCGTCAGAAGGTCTTTCCCAGGAAATGGGCAGCTGGATATAGTTCAAACCCAGATCAAGGCAAATTTTATCTTCATGTAATAAATGTTGGACGCTGTCGGTCAAAGCCACATTAATAACAGTGGATACGCCGTATTCTTTCATCAGTTTTAGCTGTTCGGCAGTCGGTTGGCCCGAGCTGAACAGATGCTCATGGATGAACTGAAAGTTTTCAATTTGGCTGAGCGCAGTTTCAATGTCATTCATTAGATAAAATTTTCCTTGTGCAGAAAAAAACGCCATCTTAGCGATGGCGTTTGTTAGATCGTTTAACGGTTCGGTAAAACGTCTTTTAATGCCTCATGCATGTCGAGTAATACTTTTTCTGTAGTATCCCAGTCGATACAGCCATCAGTTACTGATTTACCATATTCCAAATCGGCCAGATTGGCTGGAATATCCTGACGACCCCCTTTCAGGTGACTCTCTACCATAATACCAACAATTGACTTGTTTCCATCAAGAATTTGTTCGGTAATGTTTTTTAAGACCAGAGGTTGTAAGAACGGATCTTTATTCGAGTTGGCATGGCTGGCATCAATCATGATCTTGCTACTGACTTTGGCTTTGGCCAAAGCAGCTTCAGCATCAGCAACCGAGCCGGCGTCATAGTTCGGTTTGCCATTACCACCACGGAGTACCACATGTGCATATGGGTTACCTGAGGTGCGAATTACAGCAACCTGTCCCTGATCATTCAAACCGAGGAAGCTATGGCCATGTTTAACTGATTGCATGGCATTGGTTGCAACTGTTAAACCGCCATCAGTACCATTTTTAAAGCCTACTGGTGAAGACAGGCCGGAAGACATTTCACGGTGAGTTTGGCTCTCGGTGGTACGCGCACCAATCGCTGACCATGAAATTAGATCCTGATAATATTGCGGAGAGTTTGGATCCAGGGCTTCGGTTGCACATGGCAGGCCCATTTCATTGAGTTCCGTTAACAGTTTACGACCGATACGCAGACCTTTTTCAATATTGAAAGAGTCATTCATATCCGGGTCATTGATCAGACCTTTCCAGCCCACAGTCGTACGTGGCTTTTCAAAATAAACACGCATCACGATATACAGCGTATCTTTGACTTTCTCGCTCAATACTTTCAGGCGTTCAGCATATTCGTGTGCAGCAGCCGGATCATGGATAGAACATGGACCAATGACCACAAATAGACGTTTATCCTGACCATCTAGAATATTGCGAATCGTTTCACGACCATGCAGTACGGTTTGATAAGCAGTTTCAGTCAATGGTAATTCTGTTTTTAACTGAGCAGGCGTTACCAGAGGAATCATGCTTTGGATATTCACGTCATCAATATCTGATGCTGAAATAGGTTTTGACTGTAGTGTATTCATTGCCGTCACTGGTTTGATCATACAAAAGGTTGTTTAATAGCCTGAATATAACATGAATGATGCGTCACTTTGTTATAAAAAAGATGAATATTTCTTTGAAAAAAAATTGATGAATCGGATAGTTAGTTTAAACAGGCTGTATTTTGTCGGGTTGAAGTATCACTGCGGATTCAACAGGTTGCACAGGTTTAGATTTCACCGGATTAAGCATGAAATTGATACCAAGAGCAAACAGGGTGATTCCCAGAATCTTGCGGATCAGTTTTTCCGGCATACGTGAGCTGAGTAAAGTACCGATCACAATCGCCGGAATAGAACCGACAAGCAACCATCCCAACAGATAAAAGTCTACATTACCTGAACTCATATGGCCAAGGCCTGCGACTAAAGTCAGTAATACCGCATGTACCACGTCAGAACCAATAATGCGGATCATGGGTAAATTGGGAAACATCAAGACCAGTGCCATAATTCCAAATGCACCAGCACCTACCGAGGAAAGGGTGACAAACACGCCCAGTATAATCCCCATAATCATGATCAAGACACGTTTATCATTGGCTTGCAGTTTGACATGCTCCAGTTCTTGGGTCATATCTGGAAATGCCTGTTTACGGTATGTATTAAATAGCGCTTCAATCTGGCTACGAAATACAATCGAGGTGCCGGTCAGGGTGAGCATGAAACCCAAAACCATTGTCAGTACTAATTTGTAGTGAGCCGATTGGCTTAGGTAATTATCCAGTACCCAATGCGTGGCAAAAGAAGCCGGAATACTGCCTACAGCCAGCCAGATAACGATTGGCCACACAATATTCATTTTTTGGGCATGAACAAAAGAACCGCAAAATTTGGAAATGGCAGCATAGAGCAGGTCCGTCCCAATGGCGATATGCGGCTCAATCCGGAACAGGCCAATCAGGATTGGAGTCATCAGCGAGCCACCACCTACACCAGTAATGCCTACACAAAAACCCACCAGAACGCCTGCCAGAATAAATTCAATTGGACCAAACATGCATGTATGCCAAAATAAAAAACGAGCTTATCTTATGGTTTTTAAGCTTAAATTGTTGTCTTTATTGATGATTTACTTATTCTAAAAAAAAGATAAAGATTTTATTGACTAAAGGTTCATTCTTAATATTCAAGTGATTAGTTCAATCTTACCAACGCAGTTTTAACAAATCTGAAGTGTAAAATTATAAAAGCCGAAACAGTGAGATTTTCTTGAATATTTAAACTCAGAAGAAATACAAGCTCTGTTTTCCATACAGAGAGCTGGAAAATTATTGGCACTGTGGGTTTCGCAAAGCACAGTTAATACAAGAATATTTATCTACGTGCTGTTTTAGAATTAGGCGGTTTTCTTCAATACTTTTTAATACCTGAGCATTTTATCTTTGATCTTTTAGATAAGGAGTTCACTGCTTAAGATTACTTTTACCGCATCATTTTCTTTTATTTCGGCGGCGGGGTTCGCTGTATATTGCTTACTCAGGATTAAATTGTGGATTATGTTAGAATCCTGTAGGGCTGACATTCAACACATCTGAGGGAATACACTTGCAAAAACGGAAACTTAAAATCGGAATCGTGGTGGGAGAGGTATCGGGAGATACGCTTGGTGCAAAGCTCATCCGTAGTTTTCGAGAGCAGGGTATTGATGTGGAATTTGAAGGGATTGGCGGGCCGCAAATGTTGGCCGAAGGCTTTAAGAGCTATTATCCAATTGATATTCTGTCAGTCATGGGAATAGTTGAAGTTCTCAAAGATATTAAAAAGCTGTTTGCCGTCCGTGATGGTCTGGTGGACATTTGGAGTAAAGATCCGGTCGATATTTTTATTGGTATTGATGCGCCTGATTTTAACCTGCGTCTTTCTAAAAGCCTGAAGCAGAAGCAGTTACCGATTAAAACCGTGCAATATGTCAGCCCCTCGGTGTGGGCATGGCGTCAGGGACGTGTGCATGGAATTAAAGCCAGTATTGATCTGGTCTTGTGTTTATTTCCTTTTGAAAAAGTGTTCTTTAAAAAGTGGGATATTCCAGCGGCCTTTGTCGGCCATCCACTGGCAGGTCAGTTGCCGCTAAAAAATGATCTGACCGAAGCTCAGACAGAACTGGGGCTGGATCCGGCATTGAAATACATCGCCTTGCTGCCAGGAAGCCGTCGGGGAGAGATTGAGCGTTTAGGGCCATTGGTCCTGGATGCAGCCAACCTTTTACACCAGAAACATCCCGATTATATTTTCCTGGTTCCTGCCATTAATGAGGCGCGCAAACAGCAAATTGAAAGTTTGTTGGTGCAATATCCGGCCAGTTTAACAGCGCGGGTACGACTCATAGAAAATAGCGGTCGCGAGTCAAAGATTGGCCGTCAAGTGATGAATGCCTCGAATATTATTGCCTTGGCTTCCGGGACCGCGACGCTGGAGGCGATGCTATTGCATCGACCAATGGTGACCTTCTATAAACTGCATTGGCTGACTTATCGAATTGCCAAACTGTTGGTGAAAATTCCTTATTTCTCATTGCCAAATATTATTGCGGGCAAAAAAGTCATTCAGGAACTCATCCAGTCTGAAGCAACCCCAGAAAAGCTGGCGACCGAAATTGAAAAGCTGATGAGTATTGAAGTGGCTCAGATTCAGGTTATGCAGCACATCACTATGCACAAGCAGTTGCTATCCAGTAATAGTGAAGATCCTGTTAAGGCAATACTAGACTTAGTCCAATAATCGAACTTTAGTGCCCTGGCAATTGGAGCGATAGCGGGTTGGCGTTTGTTCAAACTGTTTTTTAAAGCTTTGACTAAACGCCGTCTCAGATGAATAGCCCACCAGATAGGCAATTCGCTGGATGCTAAATCCGCTATTTCTTAAATATTGGGCAGCTAGGCGCAGACGGTGCTGTTGCAGATAGGCCAGAGGCGGTTCACCCACGACCTGAGTAAATAGTTGGGCAAATTTGGATCTGGACATGTGACATTGTCCGGCCAGACTTTCAACGGTCCAAGGTAGTTCCGGTTTGCCATGAATAACTGCCAGTGCATTCGACAGTTCAGGATGTGAAAGGGCATTCAGCCAGCTTGAAGCATCTTCCAGATTCAGAATATGATCACGGACACATTCAATCAGTAAGATACTGACCAGATGGTCCAAAATTTTATCACGTCCCGGACGCTGCTGCTGGGTTTCTTGGGCCAGAAACTGTAGGCCGATTTGTAGCCATTCCGGGGCCGTATCACCCAGAATATGCTGAATATGCAGATGCTTGGGTAAGGCACTGAGCAAAGGTTTAGCCATCTGAATATCCATACTTGAGCGAATGGCCAATATAAAACTGTGTTCTGCCGATTGATCCGGATTGAGATCTACACATTGCTGCGAATGGGTCGGAAAAAACGGATTAATCGGAAAGTATTCAGAGAAGTCGGTGGTATCCGGGCAAGACAGGCGGTGTGCAGTGCCCGCGGGTAATAACACCAGATCGCCTTGTTGCAGCTCAAGCAGACTGCCGTCCATGAATTTTAATTGTGCTTGGCCATGTAACAGTACATAAGCCAGCATGGATGGTTCATGCTGATAGGCAAAGCCACCCGGATGAAAGACCTTAATATAAAGGTATTCTGATTTCTCCAAATGAATATCATCAAAAATTTTACTTAAAGCATCCATGCCTAACTCGATGTGACTATTTTAGTCAGTTTATTTCAAATGATCTGGTTTTTGTGATTGAGGGCCAAAATTTGGCCCATGGAGCCAAAGACGCTGACATAGTTTTTCTGGACTTTAAATACTGTTCGCCGATGCTGAAATATTGAACTATATGTGCAGAGTAACATAAAAAAGGAGGGTCGCAATGAATGCCCCTGCACAAATTCAAACCGTTCAGTTCAAGCAGGATGCACCCGCACTCAAAGGGCGGCAACTGGATAAGAAACGTTTTGGCTGGCTACTCAGCCCCGGCTTGCCTGTAATTGGTATGGGAATTCTGGCTGGTTATCATTTTGGCCCCAAGGCAACTAAAAAATTTTTTGCCTTGGGTGGACCTTTACTACTGCATGTAATTATTCCGAGCTTGGATGCCCTGATTGGTGATGATGCCAATAATCCCGATGATATGCAGATTCAGGTACTGGTTAAAGATCCTTATTATGACCGTATTGTGAAACTGTTTATTCCCTTACAAATAGCAGCTAATGCCTTTGCAGGCTATGTGGTGACTCGTCCGGAAGTGTCTTTGCTGGACCAGATCCTGCTTGGTATGTCGATGGGTGCGATTAACGGCATCGGGGTGAACACAGCCCATGAGCTGAGTCATCGTCCTCATAAAAAAGACCATTACTGGTCACATGCCAGTCTGATGCCGTTGGTCTACAACCATTTTCGTATTGAACATCCATATGGGCATCATAAGCGGGTAGCGACCCCGGAAGATCCGGCTTCTTCAAAAATGGGCGAATCTTTTTATCGTTTCTGGCCACGCACCGTAATAGGGGGGCTGAAATCCGCAGTTCAGATTGAAAAAAGACGCTTGGAGCGTAAAGGTTTAAAGTTCTTCAGTACGGAAAACGAGCTGTTTCATGGCTGGGCCATGAGTGCCTCTTATCATGCCCTGATGTTCAAGGCGTATGGCAAGAAACTTATTCCTTATACTGTGACGCAGGCATTTTATGGCATCAGCCTGTTCGAAATTGTGAATTATCTTGAACATTATGGTCTGAAGCGCGGACTAAAAGCCGATGGCAGTTATGAAAGAACATTGCCAGAACATAGCTGGAACAATAACAATATTGTGACCAACCTGTTTTTATATCAGTTACAGCGCCATTCGGATCATCATGCTTTTTCAAGCCGGCCATTCCAGGCACTACGCCATTTTGATGAAGCACCGGAATTGCCAGGTGGTTATGCCACGATGCTGATCCCAGCTTTAATTCCACCTTTATGGTATAAAATGATGGATCAGCGCGTGTATCAGCATTATCAAGGGGATTTGACCAAGGCTAATATTCTGCCTTCCAAACGGGCTAAAATCTTTAAAAAATTTGGTGTGTTAGACAGGACAATGGCCTAATTGAATTGGCTTTATTCTGTATGAGAAGTTTAGAGATACACGTTCTGATTTTGATTTGGCATTTTTTCATTCTGCATTAAATTTCAGCAATTATTTTGATTATTTGGGTTTGGTTCATATGCGCAGCATAGCTTCACAAGGCGGATATCTTGTGAAGCTATGCTGTTTAGCTTAAAACCCGTCAAATACTGCTCTTATTTGAGATCACAGAATACAGCGAGTTTCATGCAGTCTAACCTCCAACCAGTGCGGAAGAGGTTTTAGTGGATCGTATATCCATGAACTTAAACTTTAAAAGTAAAGCCATTTTATATGCGCTCAACAGCTAATTAAACATACAAAAGATCTTAGAACCAGTCAGCCTGCATCTTCAGGCAGGTGTCATCAAAGTTCATCAGTAACTTGGCCTGATGTTCAATTTCAGGTAATTCCCATCGAATAAAATATTGAGCCGCCTGCATTTTTCCGGCCAAAAAATCCTGATCTTCCTGCTGAGGGGAAGAGGCGAATTTGTGTTGAGCTTGATGAGCCATCTCTAGCCAGAGCCAGGCAATGATGGTTTTGCCCATCATGTCCAGATATAAGCCTGAATTCGCCAAGGACTCACTGACCTGACCCTGCATTAAGGCCTGACCCAGTTTCTGTGTAGTTGCCTGTACCGTATTTAGATGCTGTTTAAATTGTTCTGCCAAGTCGATCAATGTTGGATACTGAATATCAGACAGGGTTTTCTGCATTCGCTGCATCAGCAAACTCAGGCCCTTACCATTGTGCTGCCAGAGCTTGCGTCCAAGCAAATCCAGCGACTGAATCCCATACGTGCCTTCATGAATCGGATTCAGGCGATTATCCCGATAACATTGTTCCACCGGATATTCGCGGGTATAGCCAGCGCCCCCCAAAACCTGGATTGCCAGATCATTGGCTTTAACCCCATAAGCAGACGGGAATGATTTGACCACAGGTGTAATTAAATCTAGCAAGATAGCACTGTCTTCATTTTGTGCAGCCTGATGCTCATCAATCAATCGGGCTGCAAAAAGGCAAAGGGCCAGAGAGCCTTCTACATAAGACTTCTGTGCCAGCAGCATACGTTTTACATCCGTGTGCTCAATAATATTGACGGGTTTGATATCAGTGCCTTTTTCATGTACCGGACGGCCTTGTGGACGGTTCTTGGCATAATCCAGCGATTCCAGATAGCCGCGATAACCAATCATGGCAGCGCCAAGGCCTACGCCGACACGTGCTTCATTCATCATCTTGAACATGTATTTTAAGCCCTGTCCTGGCTCACCAATTAAATAGCCTAAGCAATTATCATTTTCACCAAAATTCAAGATAGTGGACGTGGTTCCACGATAACCCATCTTGTGCAGAAGACCCGCCAGTTGTACATCATTGGATTTACCGAGTAAACCATCACTATTGGTTTGGAATTTCGGCACAATAAACAGGGAAATGCCTTTCACTCCTTGCGGAGCATCCTGAATACGGGCCAAAACAAGATGTACTATATTTTCAGTAATATCCTGATCGCCGCCAGAAATAAACATTTTTTGACCTTTAATGCGATAGCTGCCATCTGCTTGAGGAGTAGCTCTCGTGGTCAGATCTCCTAGAGAAGAACCGACATTCGGTTCAGTCATTGCCATGGTGCCTGCAAAGCGGCCACTCAACATAGGTGGTAAAAACAGCTGTTTTTGTTCTGCCGAGGCAAAGGCCTGAATCAGATTGGCTGCGGCAGCAGTCAGAAAAGAATAGGCCACAGTTGAAGGGTTCGCTGACATGAAATAGGCATTACACGCCATATTCACCAGAACCGGTAATTGCATACCGCCATCTACATAATCATGTTGCGCACAGAGCAGTCCGGCATTGGCAAACTGTTGCCAGGCTACTTTGACTTCAGCAATGGTTTCTACCTTTGTACCGTCAAAGCTGGGCTCATGCTGATCGGCCTTGGCATTGTGCGGCGCAAAATAATCAGTTGCGATGCCTTTGGCTGTATCCAGGATACTATCAAAGGTGTTTTTATCATGATCCTGATAGCGCTCCAGTTCGGTTAGCGCGTCCAGTTTAAATACATCATAAAGCAGGAAATTAAGATCTTTATCATTGATTAGTTGAGTCATGGTTCGGTCCTGAAAAAACATCCTTGAGATAGCTTTTCAGACTAGCAGTTGCTTTTATTTAAGAGGATTGTCAATAATGACATGAAGTGGGTGAAAAGTGACAAAAAGCAAAGATGCAACAGATAGTAATTTTAGGTTTTGATGGCGCTTTGGCTTCAGCAATTACTGGAGTGGCCGATTTATTCGCTATGGCCGGTGTGAGCTGGAACCGGATTCAGCAGCAGCATGTGCAACGTCGGTTTACAGTTAAGGTTGCCAGTCCAGATGGGCAAGCTGTCCGCTGCATTAATGGTCTGGAATTGCAGGCCCATTGTGCCTATCACGAAATTAAGAATGCGGATATTCTGGTTGTGCCCACAATTGCTGCTCCGATTCTGGAAGTACTGGAGCAGAATCGGAGTCTGATCGAGTTTCTTAAAACCGCTCATACGCAGGCAATTCTCATTGCTGGAAATTGTACCGGGAATTTCTTTCTTGCAGAGGCTGGAAT
Source organism: Acinetobacter sp. S4400-12 (assembly GCF_024129495.1). Lineage (NCBI taxonomy): Bacteria > Pseudomonadati > Pseudomonadota > Gammaproteobacteria > Moraxellales > Moraxellaceae > Acinetobacter > Acinetobacter sp. S4400-12. Next base: position 24,044 of record NZ_JAMXYB010000013.1, read on the forward strand.
TTTAGACGATCGTGTCGCCACCACACATTGGGGCTTTCAGGATATGTTTCGCTTACGCTATCCGCAGGTCAAACTGAATGCTGATTTGATGATTAGCCGCGATCAACATATTTATTGTGCGGGTGGAGGTTTGGCCTGGTTTGATCTGGGATTGCATTTGATCGAGCGTTTCCATGGCTTTGAAGTTGCCATGCAATCCGCCAAGTCTTTTGTCATTGATTATCGGCGTGATAGCCAATTGTCTTATTCTTTATTGAAAATTGGCAAGCCGCATCAAGACGAACTGGTACAAAAGGTACAGGAGTGGCTGCAGCAGAACTTTGATCGGAATTTTGTTCTGGATGAGCTGGCGGGCCAGTTTAATGTCACTACTAGAACCCTGATCCGGCGCTTTAAGCAGGCATTAGATGTACCGCCAAACCAATATTTGCAAGCCATCCGTATTGAAGCAGCACGCAAACGGCTGGAAGAAACTGATCAGGCCGTCGATCTTATTATGCAGTATGTGGGCTATCAAGATCCCAGCTCATTCCGGCGTTTGTTTCATAGAAAAACAGGACTAACTCCTTTAGAATATCGGCGCCGGTTTAGCCAGCGCTTTTAAAACGTTATTCACTTGAAGTTTGGATTTTGGCAGCAGTTCTGCCATGCAACAGATAATACCAGATTAACCCGCTGATACTGACTAAGGCCAAGACGAGATATAACTGACGATAGCCGATCTGATCCAGCAGCATTCCCAGAAAATAAGGTCCAAAACCTAGACCGGCATCCAAAGCAATAAAGAAGGTCGAAGTTGCCAGACCCATACGCTGCAAAGTGGTACTTTTTACAGCAATCGTCTGACAGACCGACAGGATATTGCCGAAACCAAAACCAAGCAGCGCAGCGCTTGTTAGTAACATGACTGAGTTTTGGGTCTGACTGAGCAAAAAAATACCCAATGCCATAAGGATAATCGCAGGATAAATAATGATATTTTCACCTTTACGATCCATTAGTGGACCAGTAAAAGGGCGCGATAGCAAAATGGCAATGGCATACATCAGAAAGAAGAAAGAGGCTGTTTCGACCAGATCAATGTCTTGGGCATAGAAATGGATAAAAGACAAAACGCCTGAATAACACGTCGTTAACAACAGGACAATGACTGCAATTGGTAGGGCTTTCGGCTCAATATATTGCGCCAGTTTACTGGAAGCCTGTGAAGTCGCTTGAATTGATGTCCTTGATTTAATAGGGGGCGGCTGGATAAATACGCTACAGATAAGGCTGCTCAGTGCGATGACACTGCTCACCAAAAAAATCATCTGATAATCAAAATGTGACATCAACCAGATGCCCATAAAGGGACCAATTGCGGTGCCGACCGTATTGCTCATACTGAAGTAGCCAATTCCTTCACCGCGCCGTGTTACCGGAATAGTCTGGGCAATCACCGTACCCAGCACAGTTGATGCCACCCCCATCATAAAGCCATGGATCAGGCGAATCCCCAACAGAAGTTCCAGCTGAACCGGAATCATATAAAGTCCGGAAAAGATCAAAAAAACCTGTTAAACCTGATAGAAGGGTAAGTTTGAGACCCAGACGGTTCAGTAATTTTCCAATAATAATACGGCCCAATAAGGTCCCGACAATAAACAGGCCGGAAACCAGACCGGCTTGCGCTGTACTGGCGCCCAATTCGGCCACAGAGTAGCCGACAATCACAATCACCAACAAATAGAAAACCAGTACCAGTTGAAAATTCACCAAACTGATCAGGATGAAATTGGAAGTCCAAAGAGGAGCTTTATCTTGGCTCATTGGCATCTCCTTGAGACGAAGTAGGCTGCAATTGCTGCATCAATTCCAATAAAACATGTCGGCTGGCAGCGATTTCTTTATCTGGAATTTGAGCCAGAAGCTGATCTTCAAAAGCATCGATCTGTGTGGAACAGACTGCAAAAGTCTCAAGACCTTTGGGGGTTAAAGTAAAAAGCTTCTGACGTCGGTCTGGGGTTTCAAGCTGAGAAATAAGGTCTAATTCGACCAGATACTGAATCCGTTTGGTAATACAGGGCTTAGATACATTCAGATAGCTGGAAATGTCGGCCAGCGTACATTGCTGCTGTGACTGAATCACATAGAGCACCTGCCACAAAGAATAATTAAGTTGTGATGACAGCAATATGATATTGATTTCATCACTCATGAGCCGTGCACAGCGTAAAAGCAGAGCACGAAACCGGAGCATAGTAGGCTGCATATAGTTAACCTGGCTAACTAATTTTTGTTCAATGTACGCTTATTTTTTTATAGATACAAGATTGGGGAAATAAAAAGCTGCCGAGCGTTTTTACTGAGCTGAACAGATTTAGCTAAATGTTAAGCTGTGTAAAGAATGATCGACAAATTGCTACATATTTAAGCAGGGCTTAGGTCTAAGCTAAATAGAATTAAAAGCTTAGTGTCTTAAAAATTAAGGGATATCGACTTAAGGTTTGTTGAGATTTCATAAATGGATTGCGCTGTAAGCTCACCTTGAGCAGATGAGGTATGAAACAAAGGGAAGAGCAAAACTATTGCCCGGTTTCATAACAAAATCTGAGCTGGTTTGAGCTACTGCCTTTCAGGACGAGTATATTTTTTTGCTTCTATCTCGTTATGAGTCATTCATTGAGAGTGACTAAATTGCCTGTCTTATATCAGCTAAAAATTTTGCGAAATATATTCTTTACGTCGCAGACATATATGAACTGTCAACCAACCCTAATAACTTATTCATAGGTGAAACTTATGAGCTTGGGTCTAACTGCATTAGAATTAGCGCGGATACAGTTTGCCTTTACTGTGTCCTTTCACATCATTTTTCCTGCCATTTCTATTGGGTTAGCCAGTTTCTTAGCCATATTGGAATGGCGCTGGCTAAGAACCCGAAACCCGATTTATCAGGACCTGTTTAAATTCTGGGTCAAAATCTTTGCGGTTGCCTTTGGCATGGGCGTCGTTTCCGGCGTGGTCATGAGCTATCAGTTCGGTACCAACTGGAGTGAATTTTCCCGGATCGCGGGCAGTGTAACCGGTCCTTTACTGGCTTATGAAGTGCTTACAGCCTTCTTTTTGGAAGCTGGTTTCTTGGGCATCATGTTGTTTGGCTGGGGGCGAGTGGGGCCGCGTGCTCACTTTTTCTCGACCCTGATGGTGGCCGTCGGTACCTGTATCTCGATGTTCTGGATTTTATCTTCAAACAGCTGGATGCAGACTCCACAAGGCTTTGCGATTGAAAATGGCATTATTGTGCCACAGGACTGGCTCGCTATCGTATTTAATCCATCCTTTCCTTATCGGCTGGCCCATATGGCCATTGCTGCCTTTTTAGTCTCGGCCTTGCTGGTCGCGGGTACGGCAGCTTGGCATCTGATCAAAGGGCGGCGTGATGCTCTGGTAAAAACGTCATTTTCCATGGCAATGTGGCTGATTCTGGTGCTTTCGCCTTTACAGGTGTTCATTGGAGATCTACACGGTCTGAATACCCTCAAACATCAGCCAGCCAAACTGGCTGCCATGGAAGGGCATTGGGAAACCAATCATGATGGTGGAATGCCACTTTACCTGTTCGGTATACCGGACATGCAAGCCGAAAAAACCAAATATGCGATCGGGATTCCAAATGTGGGCAGTCTGATTTTGACGCATTCGATGGATGGAAAAGTAACCGGCCTGAAAGATTTTGCGCCTGAAGACCGGCCGAATTCACTGATTGTATTCTGGAGCTTCCGGATTATGGTGGGGCTGGGCATATTGATGCTTTTACTGGCTGTATGGGGTGCCTGGGCGCGTCAACGAGGACGCTTTTATGAGTCTCGTAGCCTGCATCGATTTGCGCTGATTATGGGACCGTCCGGCTTTATCGCCTTGCTTGCAGGATGGTTTACCACTGAAGTCGGCCGTCAGCCATGGGTGGTCTATGGCGTGATGCGTACCCGTGATGCGCTATCTCCGGTGTCGGCAGAACAGGTCGGTTTGACCTTGATTATCTTTGTGCTGGTGTACTGTGTAGTTTTTGGGATTGGGATTTATTACATACTCCGTCTCATGCATAAAGGCCCGGAATTTATTCATTCCGCACCGGAAGATAAAACAGATAGTGCCGTCATTCAGGCTTCCCGTCGACCTCTCAGCAGTATTCGTGAACGCATTGAAGATGTGGCTGAAGACCCAAATCAGGGGGATAAAAAATGATTGATTTATCACTAGTTTGGATTGTCATCATTGCTATTGGCGTATTTATTTATGTCATTATGGATGGCTTTGATTTGGGTATTGGTATCTTATTTCCTTTCTTTTCACATCAGGATGAGCGCGATGTGATGATGAATACCGTGGCACCTGTATGGGATGGAAATGAGACCTGGATGGTACTCGGTGGAGCAGGGCTGTTTGCAGCCTTTCCACTGGCCTATGCAACGGTATTATCTGCTTTATATATGCCGATTATTCTCATGGTTATTGCCCTGATTTTTCGTGGGGTCGCGTTTGAATTCCGCTTTAAGGCCCAACATAGCAAACACTGGTGGGATAAAGCCTTTATTTGGGGCTCTACCTTGACCAGCTTCCTGCAAGGTGTAATCCTGGGAGCCTATATTCAGGGAATAGAAACACGTAATGGCGTATATGTAGGTGGTGGATTAGATTGGTTGACGCCATTTAGTTTATTCACAGGCGTGGGTGTGGTTGTCATGTATGCTGCACTAGGGTGTGGATGGCTAATCTTTAAAACTGGTGACAGCCTGCAGGATCGTATGTACCAGCTAATGCCAAAGCTGATTATTGCCTTGCTGATCATTCTGGGCGCAGTCAGTATTTATACGCCGTTGACCCATCCGGCAATTGCCGAGCGCTGGTTCAGTCAACCGCAGTTAACCTATTTTATGCCAGTACCGGTTCTAGTCTTGCTCTTTACCTGGTTGGCTTTACGCGCCTGTAAAAAACGCAGTGAATTAGGGCCATTTTCCTATATGCTAATTCTGGTATTTCTGGCTTATAGTGGATTTTTAATCAGTTTATGGCCTTATATTATTCCGCCATCTGTGACCATCTGGCAGGCTGCAGCTCCTGAAAATAGCCAGTTATTTACTCTGATTGGTGCCTTACTGTTAATTCCAATCATTATTATTTATACCGGTATGTCGTATTGGGTGTTCCGTCACAAAGTCCGTGTGGGTGATGATGGGTATCATTGAGGAGCAATCATGAAAGGCAAACAGTTATTATGGTTTGTCGGCTTGTGGCTGGCAGGATTTCTCACTCTGGCACTAATTGCAGGCGCTTTTCGCTTTCTGGTGCATTTGGCTTATTAAATTTCACTAGCAAAGTGATCATGATGTATAGATCACTTTGCTAGGTTGAGAATAGATAAATCAGGATTTTTGCTGCTTTCGGTACACACTTGGGCGAATTGGGCGGCTACTTTTCCATAATCCTTTTTTCTGTTTTTTGGCCTTGTTTTGTAGCTGAAGCATATAAGTCAAATGATGCTTATCATGGATATATTCTTCGTAGACCCAAGCTGCACCACGTTTGATAATTTCTTCATTAATATTCTTGCGGTAACGGTAAACTATCCCAACACAGCGGCCATAGCGATCAATATCGGTAATTTTGACCCGTACGATCTTATTTTGCACCATACTTTTAACCAGACGTTGGGATTCTTTTCCATAGGCCTGCTTGGATTCGGGAGCATCAACATGGGCAAAGCGCAATTTGGTTTCAGAGCGTCTGACATTGAAGCGGTAGCAGGTTAGGGTATCGCCATCACTAACGCTTCGGACTCTGCACCAATATTTTTTATTTTTTTTAAACGGGCGAAAGAGATCCTTTAAATAAACCACAAATTTATAAAGCAGATAATAAGAAAAGCATAATAAAACCAGGCCCAGCATAATTTGCCAGGTGAGAGAAAGATGTAGCAAGAGCAAGATCCAAATCAGCAGAAATTAGTGCAAGAACAGCACTAAAAGTTTAGACATTTTAGATTAAAGCCTGCATGAGAGTAGCTTAAAAGCTAAGCAGTCAGTATTTAGATTTGTACTTAGAAATAGCCTAAGTCTAAATATAGAGCCAAAAATTGTTTTATAAATAATAAGATTTCCTAAATAGCCTAAGCCTCTTAATATTTAATAAATAAAATAGCCTAAGCAAAAATTTTAGAAATTTCATTTCTCAAAAATTGATGTCTTTTATTCTCTTCCAGATCTTTATGCCAATACATCCCCATATTTATATGCGGTAGTTTAACAGGCACATTAAAAATATGGAGTGTATGTTCAATCTGTAAATGACTCACAATATTCTGTGGCAGAGTCAGCATGGCAGTAGGATACTGCTGCAAAATTTGCAGAGCAGTTGAATAATGCTGACAGCGCAGGAAAATCTGCCGCGATAGTTGCTTGCGACTTAAATATAAATCCTCAATCAACACACCAGTACGACGTGAAGAAACGCCAATATGAGGTGAGGCCAGATAAATATGTTCAGACATCTCGGTTTGCTGCGTACACACCACAAACTGGTCTTGAATCAAACGTTCAAACTTGATTTTTTCACCTAACACCTGTTCCAAGTCAATCACAAAATCAACTTGCTGGGCAGCCAGATCAGCAATGATATTTTTTCGGTCGAGCTTGATGCTACTGAACTGGATTTCTGGATTAAATTGCTGAAAATGTGCAACCAGTTTAGGAAAAACCATCGGTTCAATTTCATCATGTACCGCAATTTTTAAACTTTGCACTGCTTTAGGTTCAAACACCTGATGCGGTATTGAAATATTCTGTATCGTGATGAGTGCACGCTTAATTTCAGGATAAATCTGTTCAGACAAGGGCGTAGGTTGCATTTTGGCACCAGTACGGACAAACAGGTCATCCTGTAGTTGCCGTCTTAAACGCTGCAAGGCATGACTGGCTGCTGATTGGGTAATTGAGAGAATATGAGCTGCCTTTGAAATACTCTTTTGCTCAAATACCGCAATAAAAAGCGGATATAAATTAATGTCTATACCATGAAAAGCACGTAAATCCATGGTGGCTTTGTGATGAATATAATTCATAATGTTGTATTGAATAAAATCATTTTATTCATAATAGTTTTTGGGTTAAGGTCTTGTAAAGCAAAATAATCATATTCAGAGGAAGCAGCATGTTTGAATTATCAGCACGTGCACAAGACTATATTGAGCGTACCAAACAATTTATTAAAAATGAAATCGAGCCGATTGAAACTGATTTCTGGCAAAAGCTGCATGAACTCAATCAGGGCGGTGACTGGACCACCTGGCAATGGCCTGCTGAACTAGAAACCTTAAAAACCAAAGCCAAAACTGCCGGCCTATGGAATATGTTTTTGCCTTGCCCGGAGCTGGGCCAGGGTCTATCCGTTCAAGAATATGCGCATATTGCTGAGCTTTCCGGACGTAGTCTGATTGCGCCAACGGTATTTAACTGTAATGCACCAGATAGCGGCAATATGGAAGTCTTATGGCGTTATGGTTCAGAAGCCCAAAAACAGCAATGGCTAATGCCTTTGTTAGACGGAAAAATCCGTTCCGTATTCTGTATGACTGAACCTGCAGTAGCTTCGAGTGATGCGACCAATATGCAGGCTACAGCGGTGGTGGAGGGTGAGGAAATTGTATTGAATGGCCGCAAATGGTGGTCTTCAGGGCTGGGCGATCCTAATGCTAAAGTTATTATCTTTATGGCGCATACCCCAGATGCAAGCAAAGACCGTCATCATCAGCATTCAATGGTCTTGGTTCCGATAAATACGGCGGGTGTTAAAATTGAACGAATGCTGCCAGTATTCGGTGATTATGATGCACCGCATGGTCATGGCGAAATCAGTTTTGACAATGTACGTGTCCCGGTTTCAAACTTTATTGGCGGTGCAGGTCAAGGCTTTGAAATTGCGCAAGGTCGCTTGGGCCCGGGACGTATTCATCATTGCATGCGTTGTATTGGAGCCGCAGAAAAATCTCTGGAGCTGATGATTGATCGTGGTATGACGCGTACTGCGTTTGGCAAGGAAATCTTAAAACTGGGCGGTAATCTGGAGCGCGTTGCAGAAGCACGTGTGGCCATAGATCAGGCACGACTTTTGACCTTGTATGCTGCCTATAAAATGGATACTTTAGGAAACATGGCTGCACTGACTGAAATCTCGGCAATTAAAGTGGTTGCACCAAGCGTGCTGGAAAAAGTGGTGGATATGGCAATCCAGATCCACGGCGGTGCCGGAGTGTCTCGTGATACGCCATTGACAGGATTTTTTGCCCAGGCACGTTCTTTACGTTTGGCCGATGGCCCAGATGAGGTGCATAAAGGCATGATTGCCAAACTGGAACTGGCAAAACGTGGATATAGTACGCGTCGTCAAAAAGATTAAATTAGAGAAATAGTTGTTGAGACTTCTTACAACTTGCCTAAAAAAGTTGCTGTGAATAGAAAATCAATTAGGTATAAATAAGTAAGTTAAGAAGTCTTTTAAAATTGAAGATTTAGGGAAATAAAAATGTCAGTTATTGATGTGGCTGGAAATGTCCGTACAGGTGAAGAGCTAGACGTAATTGCGGTAGAGCATTGGCTGAAAACACAAGGTGTCGATTTACAAGGCCAGGTGGAAGTCACTCAATATTCTGGTGGCGCTTCAAACTGGACATATCGTCTGAAATATAGCAATGCCGATTTAATTCTGCGCCGTCCGCCTAAAGGCACCAAAGCCAAGTCTGCACATGATATGGCACGTGAATATCATGTACAAAAAGCATTGGCCGAGTATTATCCGGTTGTACCTGAAATGCTGGCACTTTGTCAGGATGAATCCATCATTGGTTGTGATTTCTATGTTATGAATCGCATTGAAGGGATTATTCCACGTGCCAATTTACCTAAAGAGCTGAACTTTGATGAATCTCAGGTTCGGGAATTATGTATCAATGTAATCGACAAATTGATCGAGCTACATCAAGTGCCTTATGAAGGTACGGAACTGGAAAAATTAGGTAAGGGGGCAGGCTATTGCCGTCGTCAGGTCGAAGGTTGGGATGGTCGCTATGAAAAGGCCAAAACCATCAATGTGCCTTCGTTTAAATATGTACGAAACTGGCTTAAAGACAATATTCCGGCGGATTCAAAAACCTGTGTGATTCATAATGACTGGCGTTTTGACAATGTCATTTTAGATCCGAACAATGCGACTCAGGTAATTGGCGTACTGGATTGGGAAATGGCAACGCTGGGTGATCCGTTAATGGATTTAGGTTCAGCTTTGGCTTATTGGGTAGAAGATACAGACAACACACTTTTTAAGGCGACCCGCCGTCAGCCGACCAATCTAAAAGGCATGCTGAGCCGTAAAGAAGTCGTGGAATATTATCTGGAAAAAACAGGTTTACAGGCTGATAACTGGACATTTTATGAAGTGTTCGGCATTTTCCGTCTAGCTGTCATCGCCCAGCAGATTTATTACCGTTATTACCATAAACAAACCACTAATCCTGTATTTAAGGACTTCTGGGTGATCATTCATGCGTTGCATATTCGTGCTTTAAAACTGATTGGTTTACAGAAAATTGAAGCCAATGAATTGGCGCAAAAATATATCGCCAAATTTAAGGATTTGATGCCGTCATGACCACCATTTATATGATTCGCCACGGTCAAGCTTCTTTTGGGGCAAAAAGTTATGATCAGCTTTCCCCAAATGGTGAATTACAAGCGAAATTATTGGGACAATATTTTGACCAGATTTTAAAAGAAGCGCCTTATGTAATAGCTGGCTCCATGCAACGCCATCAGCAAACGGCGCAGCTATGTCTGGATCAGTGCTTTCCGGAAAGTAAAATCATAACGGATTCTGTCTGGAACGAGTTTAACCATCAGCAGGTTTTTGCCCAATACGAGCCGCGTTTCAATGAACCGGAACTACTTAAAGAGGATGTCGAAAAACATGCCAATCCGCGGGCATATTTGAGTAAAATCTTTGAAGGTGCGATTGAACGCTGGACCGGTGGTGACTATCACCATGAATATGAAGAAGCATGGCCGGACTTTAAGCAGCGAGTAGAAAGTGGATTACAGAATTTATGTGATCAACTGGCTGCCTCTCAACCGCGTTATGCAGTGGTGTTTACGTCAGGTGGGGTCATTTCTGTTGCAGCAGGGAAAATTCTCGGTCTGAGTCCGACTAAAACCTTTGCCCTAAATTGGGCGATTGCCAATACCAGCATGACTACGCTGCGTTTGGTGGGCAATGAGCCTCAGCTTTTAAGCTTAAATGAGCATCACTATATCAAGGCAAAGCGTCCAGATTTGCTGACTTGGATTTAATCCATTAAAAATAAGGTAAAGGGTATACACATGACAAAAACAATTTTAATTACGGGTGCAAGTTCAGGGATTGGTGCCGGGATGGCACGTGAATTCGCACAAAAAGGCTATAATCTGGCAATCTGTGCGCGCCGTCTGGAGCGTCTGGAGGCATTAAAGCAGGAGCTTGAAAGCCAGTATGGCATCAAAGTGATTGCAAAAACTCTGGATGTCACCAATTACGATCAGGTTTTTGAAGTCTTCCGTGCTTTTAAAGAAGAATTTGGCACCCTTGACCGGATTATTGTCAATGCTGGGGTTGGTGAAGGCCGCCGGATTGGTAAAGGTAATTTTGCAATCAACAGGGCCACTGTTGAAACCAACTTCATATCCGCTTTGGCACAATGTGAAGCGGCGGTGGAGATTTTCCGTGCCCAAAATTCAGGTCATCTGGTGATGATTTCTTCCATGAGTGCAATGCGCGGTATGCCAAAACATTTGACGGCGTATGGAGCAAGCAAGGCTGGTGTTGCTCATCTGGCAGAAGGCATCCGTGCAGAGTTGATCGATACACCGATTAAAGTGACCACCATTTTCCCGGGTTATATTCGCACCGAGCTAAATGAAGGTGCAAAAAAACTGCCTTTTGAAGTCGATGAAAAAACCGGTTCACATTTACTGGTCAAAGCTATTGAAAAAGCGCCAGTTAAGGCTTATGTACCTCAATGGCCTTGGTTGCCATTAGGTTTGGCGATGAAACTATTACCATTAAAACTGGTCAATAAACTGGGTTGATTGCAAAGCAATATTTAAAAAGAGGCGAGAAGAGCCTCTTTTTTTATTTGAGATATTTTTGAGTTCTGGCCAAGCGTTCGACAGGATAAAAGCAGCATTGATTCCACAATCATATTTTTTATGAGTAGATGATTCAGTCCACCAGAAGCAATAAAATATATTAATATTCCAATAAAATCTGTGCCAAGAAAATAAATCATATGCTATTAAAAACCATTACTGTTATGTTAATTCCGGCACTGGTGCTTCAGGGCTGGCGTGTCAAAAAAAATACGCTCAAACTTTCCGAACCTTTAGGAGAACGTGAAGGAATTAGCGGAAAAGGGAAAAAGCTGTCCTTATTAATTCTGGGTGACTCTGCGGCAGCAGGTGTGGGGGTGGAGCATCAGGACGATGCCTTATTGGGGGCGATTTTAAAGCAATTAAAAAATGATTTTGAAATTGAATGGAAACTCCAGGCCAAAACTGGTGATACGACTTCTAAAGTCTTGCATGCCTTAGATCAGCTTGAAAAGCGTCATTATGATGTTGTTGTGACTTCAGTAGGAGTAAATGACGTCACTCAATTGATGTCGGCCAAAACCTGGATTGAAAAACAACACCAACTCTATGGAAAAATTCAGCAAAACTTTAGCCCCAAGCTGGTGATTGCAGCAGGTGTACCACCGATGCACTTATTTCCAGCCTTGCCTCATCCTTTGGCCTGGTTATTTGGACAATATGCTCAAAAGATGAATCAGCAACTGGCCAAGTTTGTAGGGGAGCAAAATAATATGCAATGGATTGAATATGATCTTGAAAAATATCAGCAATTAAATTTACAGATGGCGCAGGATGGCTTTCATCCGAGCAAGGAAGTTTATACACTTTGGGGACAAGAAGTAACTCACAGGATTCGCCAGGCATTTTAAACTAACCGAAATGCCTGAATTTGGAATAGTTTATGTCGGATATTGAAACCCATCCATTCCTACCATTTTTACCGCCGAATGCCGAATTATTGATGTTAGGCAGTTTTCCACCACCTCCTACACGCTGGAAAATGGACTTTTATTATCCAAATTTTAATAATGATATGTGGCGAATTTTCGGATTAATCTTTTTTGACAATAAAGACTATTTTCTGGATTTACCGAATAAAAAATTTCAGGAGGCTTTAATCCGGGAGTTTTTAACCGAAACAGGGATTGCGATTTTTGACAGTGGCTATCAGATTAGACGTCTGAAAGGCAATGCTTCAGATAAGTTTCTGGAAATTATCGTACCGGCTAATTTACAGGAATTGTTGAAGAAAATACCTAAATGTAATCATATTATGACCACTGGTGATAAAGCGACTGACACCTTGATGCTCTCCATGCCGGAAGGAACCTTGAAACCCAGTATTGGCCAACCCACCCAGGCTCACTTTTTAGGTCGTGATTTTTATTTATACCGAATGCCATCTTCGTCCCGTGCTTATCCTTTGTCTGTAGAGAAAAAAGCTGAAAGCTACCGGATGATGTTTGAACATGTTGGCTTAATTTAAATTTACGATTTTAAAATAATTGGTCATTCGTGTTCTTTCATAGTCGCAGAAGCTTAGGGAGAAGCTCTTATCACAAGCTCCTCATCCTCTCTTTTGGGGCATGTTCCTCCTACCACCATCGGGAAAAAACTTTAAATACTCATGAACAACGCACTAAGCATCATATTCCACATAATCCCACAAATTAAGTCGTGCTTTTATTTCCTTGCGTATATGCGGCAGCATCGGTAACAGGCTGCCATCAAGCCATAGGCTTAAGGCTTGTGCAGAAAGTAATTGCTGCTGTTCATCAATCAGCTGGGCGCCTTTTACCACGACTAGAGTTTCTTCTGAAGCTTCGGTTTCTATCCCCTTAAAGAGTACCTGCAACTCATAACCGGTATCCTGAATCAGCCATTCCAGCTCTAGCTGAATATTTTCACTAGATTTTAGGACGACTTGACCTTCTATTAGGTCCGAATTAGATAAACAGTCATGTTCGACTCGAATTTTGCTCAGGAACCATTCCTGTTGCGATAGATCCTGAAGAGTTTTTACGGGTGTAAGAATATCACTGAGCTTAAACTGACGGCTTAAATCAAAAAATTGCATGGGAGAAAATGGCAAAAATTCGCAAAATACTAAAAACCAAGATTTTAAAGCACCGCCTCGCTACTGTACAATATTTTGGTGCAGTTTCTTTCTTTTGCTTGATTTATATTCAGCTGTTTAAAGTCAGTTTTATTTTTCAATGCATCTTTTCATCAATTGTGCTGATAATGTCATTACATCATCCATTCAATAGGAAGATAAGACACTGCTTTCATCGCAAAACGCTGGAATTTAGTAGATTCCGGATCGTATGAATATTCTGTACTTGAACCATCTTTATGATGGTCGAGCCAAATGACTTCACCTTGTGAATTGAGTTTGAGCTCATAGGCGATTTGCGGTAAATATGTATTTAAAGCCGTAGAAATCTGATTTTGTAAAAGATCAGATTCGACCACCAATCCCACTTCGGTGTTTAAATTGGCTGAGCGTGGATCAAAATTAAAAGAACCAATAAATACCATGCCGTCAATATCAAAAAATTTGGCATGCAAACTGGATGCATTTTTACCCTTAGCGGGAATTACATTACCGGTCACTATCTCGTACCAGGTTCTTTTGGTGCGCTCTATATAGGGTTTAAACTCATACAGTTTTACGCCATTTTTCAGTAAATCTTGGCGATATTGCTGATAGAAAGCATGAACCAAAGGCACATCATTGGCTAAAAATGAATTGGTCAATACCCGAACATTGACCCCATTTTGAACTAAAGTCGCCAAATAGTCTGCGCCTTTACGGGTAGGCACAAAATAAGCCGAAACCAGTTCCAGGTGCTGTTTGGGTTCTCCCATAATATTGATCATCTGCCTGTAAATCAGCTGGTCTGGGGAAGCTTGACCACGAATTTTATCGGGGGCATCGGCCACAAAATATGCTTTTGCCCAGTTCATTTTACGGGCTTTTAAATGCTCATTGATCTGTTGTGCGGCAAGTTCAATGCGGCTCTTTAATTGGTCTTTTTGTAAGGCCGTCAATTCATAATACTTGCGTAATCTAACCAGTTGTTCAGGGTGGCCTTCACCTAATAGTTGCGGAACCGGATAGCTTAAATCGTCATGCCAAAACTGGTGGAAAACTGTATTGGCATGCTTGACCGCAGTACCATAAAACAAAATATCCATATCGGTAAATTGGAAGTTGTCACTGGCTTCGAAATACTCACGGCTGATGTTGCGACCACCAGTAACGGCAATAGCGCCATCTGCAATGATCAGTTTATTGTGCATACGATGATTGATATTTTTGAATCGAAATGCGTAGTCAATCACCCGTAGTTTTCTAAATTTATAGGGATTAAAAATTTTAATTTCAAAGTTGGGATGCTGGGCTAATTGTTTGAGGCTGGAGTCCAGCTGAGTTCCATTTTGGTCATCAATCAATAAACGGACCTTGACACCACGATCTGCTGCCTTGAGCAGTTCAGCCAGCATGAGCTGTCCAATCGAATCATCTTCCCAAATATAATATTGTAAATCGAGATTGTACTGTGCTTTGTTAATCAGATGCAGTCGCGATGCGATGCTAATAAAGGCATCATCCAAAGCCAAATAGGCACTTAAACCCTGGGCGAGTTGTTCATCCACCTTTGCACCATTTAACCAATGCTCAGCATGCGCCTGAATAGGCAATTGCTTTTGTGATTCATTCATAGGCAAACTGCATCCTGTCAAAGTAATGACTACAGATGAAAGTAAAGCAGCTTGAGTGCGTGGTTTAATCTGCATATTTATTATGAAGTCATTAAGTTATCAATATATTAACATCATGTTAATGGTTGAATCCGATAATAAAAAGAGGTTACTGTAGCTCAACTGTTAAAGAACTAAATGAAGGATGAGTTATCTATGAAATCACGTGCAGCGGTTGCATTTGGTCCAGGTCAACCTTTGGAAATTGTTGAAATTGATGTTGCTCCACCGCAAAAAGGTGAAGTATTGGTTAAAATCACGCATACGGGAGTATGCCATACTGATGCATTTACTTTGTCCGGCGATGATCCTGAAGGGGTTTTTCCTGCTGTTTTAGGTCATGAAGGTGCAGGGGTTGTGGTGGAAGTCGGTGAAGGCGTAACCAGTGTGAAACCGGGGGATCATGTTATTCCGCTTTATACCGCAGAATGTGGTGAATGTTTATTCTGTCAGTCAGGGAAAACTAATTTGTGTGTGGCTGTCCGTGCAACTCAGGGCAAAGGCCTGATGCCAGATGGTACAACCCGTTTTTCTTATCAGGGCCAGCCGATTTATCACTATATGGGCTGCTCGACTTTTAGTGAATATACCGTCGTTGCTGAAGTCTCTTTAGCAAAAATCAACCCTGAAGCCAATCATGAACAGGTTTGTTTGCTGGGCTGTGGTGTAACGACAGGCTTGGGAGCAGTAAAAAATACCGCCAAAGTTCAAGAGGGAGATACCGTTGCGGTATTTGGTTTAGGCGGAATTGGTTTGGCCGTAGTTCAAGGTGCCAAGAAAGCCAAAGCCAGCCGTATTATTGCCATTGATACCAATCCTGAAAAATTCAAATTGGCTGAACAATTTGGTGCAACAGAATTCTTAAATCCAAAAGATTATGATCGTCCAATTCAAGAGGTGATTGTTGAAAAAACTGGCTGGGGAGTCGACCATTCTTTTGAATGTATTGGCAATACCAATGTGATGCGTTCGGCATTAGAGTGTGCGCATCGCGGCTGGGGACAATCGATTATTATTGGTGTGGCTGGGGCAGGTCAGGAAATTTCGACCCGTCCATTCCAGCTAGTTACAGGTCGTAGCTGGAAAGGAACCGCTTTTGGTGGGGTGAAAGGCCGTTCACAATTACCAGGCATGGTGGAAGAAGCCATGCAGGGGGATATTCAGCTTGAGCCTTTTGTAACTCATACCATGCCACTTGAGCAGATCAATGAAGCATTTGACTTGATGCATGAAGGCAAGTCAATTCGCAGTGTCATTCATTTTGACTAAGTCATTTGACTCAAAAAAGACCGGCTTTGACCGGTCTTTTTTTATATTTTTGCTTCCGGATACATTTGCCTATTAAAGCCGCACATAGATTAACTGAAAAAACACAAGCCTTCTAAGGTGATTACATGACATATGTTTATATTAGGAACTGTTGACACTTCTTCTATGCTTGCGACAACGCATGTTTTTTTAGCTGGTATAAGACATGAGACAGTAAATTTAGCCCTTTTAAATGAATGACTCATCACGAGATAGCAGCAACAAATATGCTGGTTCTAAAAGGCTGCAGCTAAAACTCTTTCAGTTTGCGCTGCACCACAATCCATTTATGAAATGTCAATAGTTTCTGATAAGAACGTATTTATACGTGATTAAAACCATTTTAAAAAATAAGGATAAGCACTATGTCGAATGATAATTTTGATCGTGATGAAATAAAGAACTCTCCAAAGGAAGTCCGGGATGATTTAAATGCCGATCCAATTACCGGTGAACCCGGTGCTCATCCGGTGGGGACAGGTGTCGGTGCTGCCGGTGGTGCAGCAGCAGGTGCAGCTGTTGGCGCTGCAGGTGGACCTGTCGGAGCAGTCGTCGGCGGCGTAGTGGGGGCAGTCGTCGGAGGTCTTGCTGGTAAAGAAGTCGGTGAAGCGATAAATCCGACTGAAGAAGCCGCTTACTGGCGTGAAAATTCAGTACATACCCCTTATTATTCAGAAGCACGTAGCACTTATAGTGATCTGGATTATGACCGTGACTATGACATAGCTTATCGTGTGGGTTATGAAAATCGCGGGGCTTATGATGCCAATACCCGTTTTGAAGATGCCGAGTCTGATCTGAAGCTCAAATGGGAACAAATGAAAGGTGAATCACGTCTGACCTGGGAACAGGCAAAATATGCAGTACGTGATGCATGGAACCGCGTGACACGCTAATTCTGCTTGTTTAGCAACGAAATGCTGCAAAATTGACAAGACCTGCTTGGATTCAGTGCTTGTCAATTTTGCACTGAGTTGACCAATAATCGGATTAATAAGTAAAAATCATCTAACTCATAAAGATTTTTTTGTATTTTAGGCTTGTCAAACCGGTTCAGAGCGCGTATTTTAAGTTAAGAACCACATTTTATGAACAGACATAAACATGTTAAAGCAACCTATCATTTCAAACGTTTATTTTTATTTTTGGCAGTTTAGATAATTGCCTGAATGCGTTTGGGCGATGAAAAGGTTGCCCACCAGTTGATACCTGATCGGCAACCCTGATCAGGTTTTTTTATGCATGTAATTTAACAATTTTTTCGGAGACAGCCATGACCAACTTTAACTATTCATACTTTAGCAACTTTTATTGGTCTTATTTTAGCCAGTTAGTAACTCTTTCGATTTCTTCGATCAGACCCATAACGCTCAAATAAAAGTTGGGACTGAGTAGCAGTCCCAGGATGAAAAGTCATGAATACCGCAAATACATTAGTAAAAAATCAAACTGAAACAATTCTAAGCTTACCCCAGCAGCTTAAGCAGCACTTGCCACTGTCTCCTCAATTGACTGCTCAGGTGGCTGAACATCGCCAAGTTATTCAAAATATTCTAACAGGTAAGGATCAGCGCTTGCTGGTGATTACCGGACCCTGTTCCATTCATGACGAAGCTTCTGCACTGGATTATGCAAAAAAATTAAAACAGCTCCAGACTCAAGTTGCCGATCAGATTTTTCTGGTCATGCGGGCCTATATTGAAAAACCACGTACCACCGTTGGCTGGAAGGGCTTTCTCTACGATCCAAATCTGGATGGCTCTTCTGATATGCAGCTTGGCTTGGAAAGATCACGTGCACTTTACTTAAATATCCTTGAGCTGGGTTTGCCGATTGCCTCAGAGGTCTTGAGTCCTATGGCAACGGTATATTTCGATGATCTTTTGGCTTGGGGTGCGATTGGGGCTCGCACCAGTGAATCCCAGATTCATCGTGAAATTTCCAGCTATATGCCTTATAGCATTGGTTTCAAAAATGGTACCGATGGTTCTATTCAGATTGCACTGGATGCCATCCAGTCCGCGTCTAAGCCACATCAGTTCTTAGGCATGAGCCAGTCGGGGCTGCCTTGCATGATTCACTCAGCGGGTAATCCTCAGGCTCATCTTATTCTGCGTGGTTCAAATAATGGACCAAATTACCAGTTGGCCGACATTGAAAAGATCAAGGTCCAGCATGCAGCAGAGTTGCCCGCTTTGGTAATTGATTGCAGTCATGGAAACAGCTCGAAAAATCCATTACTACAGCCGCAAGTGCTGCATACGATTGTGACAGAACGTCTGAAAACCAATGTGCGCGGAGTGATGCTGGAAAGCCATTTAATAGATGGTAACCAGAAAATTTCTACGGAGATGCAATATGGCCAGTCGGTGACTGATGGCTGTCTGGGCTGGGAGAAAACCGAGCAGCTTTTACTGGAAGTGGCTCATACTCTGGCATCGACTTGTTTAAAACGTAGCGCTTAAATTCAGAGAAAAGGACTTTCCCGAGGAAAGTCCTTTTTCGTTTAGCGCTTGATCGGCTTTATAAAAACAAGATAAATATGACATCTATCACCCCTTTAAAATAATATTTTTATTGTCAGTAAATTGTTTTGCCTTCTGGCACAAAGCATTGCACAATTCGTAAAAAATCATTGATTCAAATTTTTTATTGATTTATTACCGCAGATTTTCCGCCAAGTATTAAGTATCAAGGCCTGATAAAGCCGTTTAATCAGTAGGATTTAACTGGTAAAAAAACCAAGCTAGCAGACAGTTATTCTCAAGAAGAGCAAAAATCATTGTAAGTGCTGATCTAAGTAAAACTTCTCCTATAAGGTGTCCTGCCATTTATGTACACCCTTAAAATCCCGGCCTAAACTTCTAAAAAAAACAGGCAGATTGATCTGCCTGTTTGTATTTTTAATATGGAGCCTGTTAGGTTGATTTACGCTGAATGACCAGCTTAAAGTACACAATGCTGCTTAGAGTCAACAAGCTACACAGGATAAAGGCGAACTGGTAACTGTAGGCTGCAATAATGGCGCCAATCAACAGGGAACCAATGGCAATGCCCAGATCATAAAAGGTATAAAAAGTAGAAGTTGCATAGCCAATACGGTGTTTAGGTGCACGTTGAATGGCCAGCGTTTGCATACAGGGCTGTACGCTCCCAAAACCTACCCCCACCATCACCGCAGCCAGCATAAACCCCCATAAAGTTTGAATCTGGCTCAGTAGAAACAAGCCCAGACTAAAGGCCACCAGTGCAGGATAAATCACATATTGCGGCCCCTTACGATCATAAATTTTTCCGGTAATGGGGCGTAAACTCATCATGGAAATTGCAAAAACCACGAAGAATAAGCCGGCATAGGCCATTAAGTTTTTGCTTTCAGCAAAGGGGGCGATAAAGGACATGATACTGGCATAAGAAAATGAAATTAGCATCGCCAGTACGGCAATTGGCAGAACTTTCTTTTCCACCAAATCTGTCAGAGCAATAGACTTTTGATTGGAATGACCAGCGAATTTTTCAGGTTCTTTGACCGGAATCAGAAAACAGAAACCGAAACCGATAAAGACCAGAGCGATCAGCAGGGTACTCACCTCAACATAAGACCAGTATTCAATTAGGCTAAGCCCCAGCAATGGACCAAGCACAATGCCCAGATTGACCGACATGACGAAATAGCCCATACCTTCGCCTTTACGCTGTTCTGGAATAAACTGATTGACTACAGGGACACAAACCGTGGTCAATATACTGAACCAGATCCCATGTAAAAATCGGATGATGAACAGGAGAGTCAGCTGATCTGCCAGCAGATAAGCCAAAGAAAACAGGCTAAAGAATACTTCTGAAACAATCAGAGTTTTACGCACCCCAAATTTTTCAATAATCAGGCCACTAAAAGGGCGAACTGCAATTGCTGAAACCATAAACAAAGTCATGGCCAGACCTGCTTGGGTCAAGTTGCCACCAAGTTCATTTAAGATATAAATAGGCAAAATTGTCGTTTGCGCAAAATAGAAAATAAATAAAAACAGGTTGTTGGCCAGACAAAGTACAAAGGACTTGGTCCATAACGGCGATGGAGCAGTATTCATGATTTTCCTAAAATGATGTGCTGCGAGATGCGGGGCTTAATATGAAAAAATTATTGTGATAAATAAGCACGACATATCTAGGAGCGAAGCAAGATGTATAGGAACTTTAAGAAAAATACGTGAAAATTACAATAATATTTTAATACGATCCATTAAATTGAATACTCACAGGACTTTTATACCATTGAACTGATATAAAAAAATCAGCCCTTAAGCTGATTTTTTTATGGACCACTATTTTATAAAAAGTGGAATTATAAGCCTGCTTCATATTCTGTATTGGCGAGCAGCTTGCTCACATCATCCATATTGTCCGGTTTGATTTTATAGATCCAGCCTTTGCCATAAGGGTCGTCATTAATAAAATCTGGATCATCTTCAAGATCAGCATTAACTTCAACTACCACGCCCGATACAGGAGCATGAATATCAGAGGCGGTTTTAACCGATTCAACTACGCCGGCCTGCTGACCTGCGGTAAGCTGTGCATTCAGTTCAGGTGCTTCGACATAGACCAAATCACCTAGTGCATCCTGTGCATGGTCGGAAATACCGGTCACAACAAGATCACCTTCAATGCGTACCCATTCATGTGTACTTGCGTACTTTAGTTCTGAAGGATGATTCATTGATAACTCCTTAAATATCTTAAGATCATTTTCAACATGTTTTATACATTCTTTTTGGTCAAAACAAAAGGCTATGATCCTTTATAAATAAGGATCTTTACGCCAGCTGCTTGGGCTACGACCACTCCAGCGTTTAAATGCCCGGCTAAAATTGGCCACATCGCTATAACCGAGCTCATCGGCAATCTGTTCTAAAGTAAAGTCGGTCCGCGACAGCAGTGAGGTCGCATGCCGGTAGCGTACTTCATCGACCAGGGTTGAAAAAGAAGTGCCTTCAGCCGCCAACTGGCGTTTTAAGGTGCGGTCGGACATATGCAGACGATCTGCCACACTTTCAATACTCAGATAGTGCTGCTCCGAATGTGTCAGAATATCCCGAACCCGCATCGCAATCCGGTGCCGTTCGCCCAGTGCAGACAGTTCTGCTTCACACTGGTTAATGGCGATCTGGCTGGCAATTGGATCGGCGTGGACCAGCTTGTTCATTAAGTAGCTTTTATCAAAGCTTAAAATTAAATGTGGCTGTTCAAAACGGAACTGGTGATTTGGAAATTTCGCCATGAAACGTTCAAAGCCGTCGGGCTTTTTAAAGTCAAAATCAATTTCACCGGAGACATGATCAATGCCCGTAATGGCTTTGGCCATGCTGATCATGCCGATAATCAGCGCAATGGAAATTTCGGTACGCAGGGGTTCCAACTGAATATCTGTTTGTAACTGTACTGTGGCCTTGCTGCCAAAGGTTGAAAAAAATAGTTGCAGAAAGGGCATACGCAACTGGATAAAACGGTTCGCAAGTACCAGTGCATCCGTAATATCGTGAGCTGTCATGATGGCATAGCCGATAAAGCCATGAATCGAAATCCGCATTTGCGTACCCAGATGATAACCCAGTGTTGGTTCACCAGTCAGTTTAAGGGCATGCTTAACCAGCTCATTGGCCACAGGAGTCGGGATCCGAAAATCAGGATCGGCCAATTGTTCAGCGGTTAGGCCAAATGGTGTAAATAATGATTCACTGTTATATCCCCAGCGAGAAATCACATCGAGGAGTAAAAGACCGTATACACCAGGAATACCCTGGTCTTGGCGTGAGGCTATTATTTTCATGCGCGATCCGTTGCACTCATACAAGTTTTTCTACTTATGCCCTGATATTGGCATGAAACAGTCATTTTTTCATTCATATTGTTGGACAAAGGCTGGCTAAATTGTCCTGCTTAAATTAGAGAATGAGCCTGATTATAGCCAAAAAATGATCTAAAAGTTATATAATTCATGTATCTAAGAGAAAAATTTATTCTTTCAGAATAATCAAAACCGTTTTATTAAAAGGCAATCATGTCAACAGACCGCTTAATGAATGAAAAAAAGAGACATCACAATCAGTCTTAACCAAAGCCGCAGGCCTGATCCGAAAGATGTACATTTGGATCAGGCCTGCGGCTTTGGAAGCAGTATTTCTTTTAAATCAAAGCTATTTGAAAAAATTATAGATCGGTCGATGGCGCTTTGTGAGCCTGCTGTTCGATCAGGAAACCGCCTGTTTGTCGCTGCCAGAGATGAGCATAAATACCGTTTAACGCGACCAGCTCCTCATGCGTGCCTTGCTCTGCAATGCGGCCCTGATCCATGACAATCAGGCGATCCATCTGGGCAATGGTCGAGAGGCGATGTGCAATCGCAATCACTGTTTTATCCTGCATCAGGTCATCCAGACTGCTCTGAATTGCCGCTTCTACTTCAGAATCGAGCGCACTTGTCGCTTCATCCAGAATCAGAATAGGGGCATCTTTCAAAAAGACCCGGGCAATTGCAATACGTTGACGCTGGCCACCAGAAAGTTTCACGCCGCGTTCACCCACATAAGCCTCATAACCTTTACGTCCACGTAAGTCGCTCAAGTTCGGAATAAATTCTTCTGCCTTGGCTTTGCGCACAGCATCATACATTTCTTCATCGGTCGCATCCGGACGGCCATACTTGATATTTTCTGCGACTGTACGATGCAATAAAGAGGTGTCTTGGGTTACCAGGGCAATATTTTTACGCAAGCTGTCCTCAGTGACATGATCAATATCCTGACCATCAATCAGGATTCGGCCCTGATCCAGCTGGTAGAAATGTAATAATAATTGAATCAGGGTGGATTTTCCTGCACCTGAACGACCAACGATGCCGATTTTTTCACCCGGACGAATCGTTAGATCAAACTGGTCAATGACCGGTTTTTCATTATAGGCAAAGGTGATATTTTCAAACCTGATTTCTCCTTGCTTGAGCTGTAACTCTTTCGCATCCGGACGGTCTTCAATAGAAATTTTACGTCCCAGCGTACGCATTCCGTCCTGAATGGTGCCGACATTTTCAAACAGAGCAGAGGTTTGCCACATCATAAATTCGGCAATACTGTTCAATTTCAGCACCATGGCGGTGGTAGCTGCAATAATGCCGAGTTCAGCCTGTCCCTGCATCCAGAGCCAGACCGCCGTCCCCAAGACACCTCCATACAGAATCACGCTCAGAAATAAAATGCTGATTTCATATTGGGCGCCCAGACGCATTTGTTTATAAACAGTCTGCATAAACTCCTGCATGGAGGACTTGGCGTACTGACTTTCGCGTCCGGCATGAGCAAAGAGCTTGACCGTTTGGATATTGGTATAAGCATCGGTGACCCGTCCGGTCATCACTGCACGGGCATCAGCCTGTTGCGAGGAAATTTTACTCAGTTTTGGAATAAAGTAACAGGCAGCACAAATAAACAGCAGCAGCCATAATAACAGGGGCAGAACCAGTAAAGGAGAAATGGCGCCTAGTACGATATTGATCGTAATGAAGTAAATCAGGACATAGGCCAGCATATCGCCCAGAATCACCCAGAATTCACGAATCGCTAGAGAGGTTTGCATCACTTTGGCAGATAAGCGTCCGGCAAAATCATTATGGAAAAAATCCAGACTTTGCTTAAGTAACAGATTATGAAAGCGCCAGCGCAAGCGCATCGGAAAGTTACTGTATAGAATCTGATGCTTGATAAGCGACTGGGCACTGGCAAATAAAATATTGGCCAGCAGAATAAAGCTTAACCAGATAAGATTACGGGCATGTTCTTCTAAAAAAGTCTCTGGCTGGCTGCGGCTGAGCCAGTTGACCAGTTCGCCAATCTGGGAATAGAGCACGGCTTCAAAGCTGGCAGCACCTGCGGTACATAGCACCAGAATCAGTAAATAACGGCGCACTCCATAGGCCGCCTGCCAGACAAAAGGAAAAAACTGGGTAGGCAAGGGCTGATTCAGATGTTTGGTGGGATAAGGGTCCACCAGCCGTTCAAGCCATCGAAACATTGTCGTACTCTTTGCTCATGCATGCTGCTTTTCAGGAAGTATAAAGGATTCTATTTTTTAAAGTCTGCAATTGGGTGAAATTGCCACACAATGATTAACGAAATCAAACTTTAGATTGCAGGTTGAACGCTTAGATGAGTTGTATGTCTATTGCTGTATTTAAAAGAAATACTTGATGGCATTGGGTAAAGCAGCAGACAATACGCATATAAAAAGCCTGAAATGACGCATCATTTCAGGCTTGCATTTAGGCTTGCGCTATTCAGCGAAACGTTTAGTGAATAATCGGCGAAGGTGGTGGAGTAAAAGCTTCTTTTAGATCATGACCTGAAGGAGCCTGATACACTTTCAGTTCAAACTCGGGAATAATCGCCAAGATATGATCCATGATATCGGATTGGATATTCTCATATTCAGTCCAGGCAGTGGTATTGGTAAAGGCATAAATTTCAAGCGGTAAGCCTTCACTGGTCGGTTGTAACTGACGCACCATTAAAGAAAAATCTTTGGCAATCCCGGGATGCTGCTGTAAATAAAACTCCAGATAGGCACGGAACGTTCCTAGATTGGTCAGACGGCGCTGGTTATATTGGGAATGATGCTGTAACTGTTGGTTGAATTTTTCTATTTCTTCACTTTTACTATTCAAATACTGATCCAGCAGGATAAAATTTTTCAGCTTGGTCTGTTCTTCGGCACTCATGAAATGCACACTGCTTTGGTCAATGTGGATTGAACGCTTGATCCGGCGTGCACCCGCTTCCTGCATACCGCGCCAGTTTTTAAAGGTATCCGTGACCAGTTTGTTGGTGGGAATGGTCGTTATGGTCTTGTCAAAGTTTTGCACTGTCACGGTATGTAATGACATATCAATGACATCACCATCGGCATTCAGTGAAGGCATTTCAATCCAGTCACCAATACGTACCATGTCATACGAGGAAATCTGGACTGAAGCCACCAGCGATAAAATCGTGTTCTGGAAAACCAGCATCAGCACCGCGGCCATCGCACCAAAACCGGCGAGCAGGGTGAATACATCCTTTCTCAGGAAAGTGCCCAGAATCATCAAGCCGCAAACGATAAAAATAATCAGCTTTACCAATTGTAAATAACCTTTAATCGGTTTATTACGTGATTTTGGATTACGCTGGTAAATCAGGTTGAAAATATTGAGCAGCTCGCCGAGTGCCAGTGCAATGGTCAGGAAAATAAAGGCTTGTGCGCCCATTTCGATAAGGGCTTGAGCCTTATCTGATAAATGCGGTACGGTACTGATACCATTCATGATCACGATGGCCGGCACAATATTGGCAATCCGGCGAATCACGCTATGCTGAGCAAAAATCGTGTTATTGGCAAAAGGCATTTTGGAAATGAGTTTACGAATTCCACGAACAACCACTTTTTTAGCAAATAAATTGGTAATAAGGGCAAATAGAATCAGGATGCTTAATGAAGACAGCATTTCCAGCCAGGGATACTGATCTGTCCAATCCTGAATGTTCTGAATAAAATTAAACTGTTCCAACTGATCTTTCTCTTAGATTAAAAAATTTGATAGAGTTTATAGCTTTGAAGCTGACTTTTTAATCCTGGATAACTTTTTAAAACATATCCCTCTAGGTCTTATACTTTTTTAGCTTCATCGTTTCATTGAATATAAAAAACCGGCAGGTTTGCCGGTTTATATTTCCAGATGTTTTCTGGCGAGGTGGCAGAGCAAACTACCACATCAGGTCATCTGGAATGACATAGGCTGCATACGGATCTTCTTCATCAGTAATTTTTTCATTTTTCTCTGAATTGTTAACCAGAATAAAACCTTCCATTTTGGCATTGATACGCTCTGCCAATGCTTTAGGCAGGAAAGCATACTGGGTATTGTCACGTGCAATCACCAGACTGCCAGCCACCAAGGCATTATAAATCTGTTGATTGATATAGACTTTTTTGATTTTATCATTGTCAATGAACTGGTAGCTGATTTCGCCATCGGTATCGCGGATTTTATGCTGATTGATCATCTGTATGATGGCAGCTTGCAGTTCTTTTTCCTGTAACTGGGCTTTTTTTGCTCGCTCAATGGCCTGATCTTTGGCCAGCTTTTCCTGTTGGTCCTGTGCAATCTTCGCCTTGATTTCAGCTTCACTGCTGTCACCCGTACGTTTTTCATGTACTGCCTGTTTAGACAGTTTTTTTGCTTTTTTATTATCGACCAGGCCAGCTTTTAACAATTGTGCCTGTAATGCATTTTTAACCATGAGAATTTCCAGAAATTAGTCGTGTTGATGCCGATAACGCAAATAGATGATCCAGTAACTCAGGCTTAACAGAAAGCTGAGCGCCGTAGGAATCAGGAATGCATTCAATTTTAAATAAGGATAGGTCCAACTGGCAAGGATACCACCAATCAGAAAACCAAGAAAAATCAGCCCATGCAGAATGACGCGGCGAGATTCCACTTCCAGCCTTCGCAGGCGATAGCCCAAAGCCAGACCTAAGTCCGTGAGAACACCGGATAAATGAGTGGTCCTGATAATCGTACCTTTATAATGGCTGACCATGGCATTTTGCAGACCCATCGCGACACAGGCCCAAAGCAAGGCATACCGTGGAAAATAGGGCAGTAATAACCAGCACAGAAAAATAAAAAAAGCCACCAGACTGAGAGGGTAGCCATACAGGCGCCCCAGGCGAAAGTGGCTGTTTCCAAGAATCAGGCCACTATACATAGAACCCATTACATAACACAGGATGATCAATACCAGATATAGCATCATTTCTGGCTGCCATTCTAGTAAAGCCATAGTCAGCATGCTGACATTACCGGTCATATGGGAAACAGACTGATTCAATACGGTCAGCAGTCCCAGCACGTTAATCATACCTGCATTCAGGGCAAGTAAAAACGCACCCAACTGTACCCACACTGGCAAACGCTGTAACGGCATAACAACATCATTAACAAAAAAATTATTGATTAATCAATATAAAATCAATTTAAAGCGCGGTCTACTGCTACCGTAAATAAAACATCGGTAGAGGAGTTTAAGGCAGTTTCAGTCGAGTCTTGCAAGACACTAATCACCATACCAATCGCAACCACCTGTATGGCAATATCCGAAGAAATTCCAAACAGGCCACATGCTACTGGAATGAGCAACAGGGAGCCACCGGCTACACCTGAGGCCCCACATGCAGATACCGCCGCAACAACAGACAGAATCAGCATGGTGCTAAAGTCTACGCTGATGCCCAGCGTATGAACTGCGGCTAAAGTAAGTACTGTAATGGTGACTGAAGCACCGCCCATATTGATGGTCGCACCTAGGGGAATTGCTACACTTGAGGTTGACTCACTCACTCCTAAACGCTTGGCCAGATCCAGATTAACAGGGATATTCGCTGCGGAACTGCGGGTAAAAAAGGCGGTAATGCCACTTTCCCGTAAGCAGGTAAAGACCAGAGGATAAGGATTACGGCGTGTGACCAGCGCCACCATTAAGGGGTTAATCACCAGAGCAACAAAAAGCATGGTGCCCAGAAGAACCGTGAGCAATTGGGCGTAGTTGGACAAGGTTTCAAGACCTGCTTCAGCAAAGGTCACTGCCACCAGACCAAAAATACCGACAGGCGCGAAACTAATCACCAGACGAATCACATGATTCACGGCAGAAGCAGTGTCATTCAGCAAGGTTTTGCTGCTGTCCGAAGCATGGCGAAATGCCATTCCCAAAGCCACTGCCCAAGCCAGAATGCCAATAAAGTTGGCTTCCGAAATTGCCACTATCGGGTTTGCCACAAAGCTCAGCACTAAATTCTGCAAAATTTCACCCAGGCTCCCCGGTGGTTGCAAGTCAGCCTGGGCTGCAATGTCCAGAAATAACGTGCTTGGAAACAGCATGCTCGCCACAACGGCACTGAGTGCAGCCAAGAACATGCCGGCACCATACATCAGCATGATGGGACGAATCGCGACATTGGTCTGACCAACTTTAAAATTCGCGATTGAAGCTAAGACCAGAACGAATACCAGAATCGGCGCAACAGATTTTAGTGCTTTAATAAACAGATCACCCAACAGACGGAGTGACGGCGCAGCTTCGGGAAAAACCACAGCTACGGCTACACCTAAAATAATGGCGATAATGATTCGAGAGACTAAACTTATACGCGAAAGGGCAGAAAACATAAGGTTGCCTTGTGAAAATTACGAGGGCGAAATTTAAAAAAAATTGGCACTATTTTATACTTAAATTTCAAAGGGATTGAAAATATTTTCAGATAAAAAATAAACCCTTGATATGAAATGGAAATTATAGTTAAAACCTTTTTTAAAATAATCGATTCTGTCCGTAAAATATCTATTTTGGGGCTTATTTTACCTAGAATTCCAGATTTTCATTTATCAAATAAATAGCAATTAAATATTAATCACCTAAAATTATGATTGAATGCAAGATAAAATAACTCATGGTTGAAAGTCCATTTTAACCATGAGTTTGAGCAGGATTGGACTTAAAGATTATCCTCCTGAGGCGCTTCAAAAATTTCTGGGGCCAAGTCCTGAATAGCTTGAAAATGGGTCAAATAGATCTGACCACTTAAATAGGTCAACAGTTTGGAGGTATGTAAACGATCCATCACCGGGCCTTTGACTTCAGCAAAATGCAGGCGAATATTGAGCTTGGCCAATTCAGCATTCAGCTCTTCAAGCATTTCTAGTGCACTCAGATCAATCGCACTGATACTGGAGCAGTTCAGAATAACATGCTGCAACTGATCATTATGGCTCAGCTGATTAATCAGATACCCTTTAAAACTATTGGCATTTAAAAAGGTCAGGTTTTCATCAATCCTTAAGGATAAGACACGTTCAGAAGTCCGGGTTTGATGGCGCTGAATATTACGAAAATGCTGCGTACCTTCTACCAGTCCCAGCACGGCAATATGCGGCCGGCTGATTCTCCATAACATCAGGGCAAAAGTCGACACAATACCAATCAGCAGGCCTGCACTAATATCAATCAGCACCACGCTGAAGAAGGTAATCCACATCGCAATCCCGTCGGCTTTGGAATAACGCCACGCATCTACAAAAGGCTGAAAATCAACCAGCTTCCAGATGGAAACGATAATCGTAGCGGCCAGAATGGTCAGCGGCAAATCTTCGAAAAAACTGGTAAAGAACAGGCTGACAATAATCAGGGACAATGAAGACAGCACACCTGCCATAGGACTTTTGGCACCCGCATCGGCATTCACCACAGTACGTGACAAACTGCCAGTTACAGGAAATGCCGAACTGATTCCGGCACTGATATTGGCCACCCCAAGTGCAATCAGTTCCTGATTACTGTTTAAATTACTGCGTTGCTGTAAGGCTGTGGCTTGAGCAATGGAAAGTGATTCGACAAAGCTGATCATGGCAATCATGGCGGCACCCGGTAACAGGCTGATCACCAGATCCCCGTTCCAGTGTGGAAAAGACAACGGTGGAAAGCCAGATGGAATTTCTCCCACCGTCTGAATACCTTGAAGTTTAAGATCCAGAAAAACCACAGCAGTAATCCCGAGACAGACCAAGATCAGCGGTACGGCGCGCACCAGAAAGTCAGTTGACCCGATCAGGCTCTGAATGCGTTGCGATTTTAAAATCTTGGGAAGATAAATCAGTATCAGCAGGGCACAAATGCCGAAAATCAGGCTGGGCAGATGCAGACGCGGCAGATATTCCCATAAGCTTAGCGCCAGTTCCGGAATATTATTGGCTTTTAAGGGTAAATCCACCAGAAACTTGAACTGGCCCAAGGCTATCAGTAAAGCGGAAGCTATAATAAAACTGTGAATGACCGGATGACTGATCAGCTGAATTAAGAAGCCAAACCTGAGCAGACCCAAAAGTAGGGAAATGATACCGACCAGCAGAGCCAGCAATGTGGCTGCTTCAATATACGCCGCTGAACCGACCTCAAACAGGGGATTCAAGGTGGCAAAAGTCATCATTGAAATGATGGCGACGGGACCAATAGACAAAGTAGAACTGCCACCGAGCAAGGCATAAATGATCATCGGCAGAATACTGGCATATAAACCCATCATGGGTGGTAATCCTGCCAGCATTGCATAAGCCATCCCTTGCGGAACCAGCATAGCCACCACAATAAATGCAGCCAGTGCATCAGACTTAAATTTGATTGAATTATATTGGCTTAACCAAGCCCAAGCAGGGATTTTATGCAGCAGTTTGGACTTGGAATTGGGCATATCAAGGTCTAAATCACAAATATAGATATATTATGCACAAATTCTGCTAAGAAGTCTTAAAAATAAAATGCAGCTGATAAATTTTACGCAGCATGAGTAAAAAAGCCTAGATGAAACCTGATCGTCTAAAACTGTTTGATTAAACCTCCATTTAAAATGGTTTCATCTATAACTTAATGTATTTTAGGAATTTAAATTAGAGTCCATTCTTTAACCCAAGAGTTCCTGGGGGCAATAAAGCCGGTATAAGGTATTCAGCATTTCCACCAAGTGAGGATCTTTAATAGAATAATAAATCTGTTTACCATCGCGGCGTGTACTGACCATATCGTTCCTGCGTAGCATCATGAGCTGCTGGGAAAGGGTGGGTTGTCTAATCTCGGTCATTTCTTCAATTTGAGAGACGTTCATTTCTGATTGAGAAAGATGACATAAGATAAGCAGACGGTCCGTATTAGCCAGAGACTTTAAAATAGCGACGACCTGTTGTGCTGAATCCCGCATGATGTCAATTTCGAGATCGGTTTTCATTCAGAATGTCCATTTATAAAATTACAGCGCCCCTGATTATATGAACTCATACAGGGGATTACATTGCTCAAAAAGATTAAGTTTTATTATTTTTAATGCATCCAGTTATTAAAAAAAGTTATGTATTTGATGTTAATATATAAGCAGACTTTAATGCATAGTAAAAATGTTATTTCAGCAAAGTCTCGCCATTTTGTGTAGAAGTCATCGGGCATCTACAAACAGAAAAAATGCTTGTATGATGGTGCCAACACTTGAACTTATAACATTAGGGATATACTCATGAGTACAGATCCAGCTTTTCCAACTCCTTCAAATCTCGGTATCGCCGTATATAGTAATAATGCAGACGCGATTGGAAATACACCACTAGTTCGTATTAACCGTGTAATTTCGACTGCGGCAACGGTACTTGCAAAAGTTGAAAGCCGTAATCCTGCTTTTTCAGTGAAATGCCGTATTGGTGCCGCGCTGATTGCCGATGCAGAAAAGTCGGGCAAGTTAAAGCCGGGCATGCATATTGTTGAGCCAACCAGTGGTAATACTGGTATTGCGCTGGCGTTTGTGGCTGCCGCCAAGGGCTATGATATTACTTTAACCATGCCTGCCAGCATGAGTATTGAGCGCCGTAAAGTGGTCAAAGCTTTGGGGGCGAATCTGGTACTGACAGATCCGGCCAAAGGAATGAAAGGTGCAGTCGACGAAGCCACACGTCTTCTCAATGAGAATCCGGATCTGTATTTCCTGCCACAACAGTTTGAAAACCCGGCCAACCCGAAAATTCATGAAGAAACCACCGGACCGGAAATCTGGGAAGCTACTGGTGGTAAGGTGGATATTCTGGTTGCAGGTGTCGGTACGGGGGGCACGATTACGGGTATTTCGCGTTATTTTAAACAGGTTAAAAACCAGCCTTTATATACCGTGGCAGTGGAGCCTGCTGAATCGCCAATTATCGGTCAGGCAAAGCGTGGCGAAACCCTGACACCAGGGCCACACAAAATTCAGGGAATTGGGGCGAACTTTATTCCAGCTAATCTGGATCTGGACCTGGTCGATGAAGTCATTGCCATCAACAGTACTGATGCCGTTGAATGGGCACGTAAGACAGCAACCCAGGAAGGAATTCTGGTGGGTATTTCCTGTGGCGCGGCAATGGCGGCGGCGGCACAACTGGCTGCACGACCTGAAAACGCGGGTAAAAATATTGTGGTCATTTTACCAGACGGTGGTGAGCGTTATCTATCTTCCATTCTGTTTGAAGACATCTCTGCTGAATAAGCTGATTTCGCCATCGTACTTGCAATAGACCACACAAAATGTAAAAGACCCGGAGCAGCTTCCGGGTCTTTTATTTTAAAAATCAGGTTTTAATTTTTATAGTCACCAGATAGAGAAATACTTGACCTTCCCATAGTGGGAATGTTTAAGCTATAGACTCATAAAAGTAAATATATTCCATGAGCCAGTGGAGAGCATGATGAGCAAAGTCGATAGCCCCCAACTGTATGAACAACAATTGCAGATTTCAGGAATGACCTGTGCTTCATGCGTAGCGCGGGTAGAGAAGGCTTTAAAAAAGGTGGAAGGCGTGACGGATGCACAGGTCAACCTGGCTACAGAAAAGGCCTGGGTAAAAAGCCAGCAGCCCGTTGCAGCCGCTACCTTGCTACAGGCCATTGAAAAAACCGGCTTTGCTGTGGCGACCCAGCAATTGAATCTGGGCATTGAAGGCATGACCTGTGCCTCGTGTGTGGCACGGGTAGAAAAGGCCTTGAAAAAGGTGGAAGGTGTGACGGATGCGCGAGTTAATCTGGCGACTGAACAGGCACAGGTCATTGCTCTTTCCTCACTGCAGACCTCCACTCTGGTTCAGGCGATTGAAAAGGCAGGATTTCATGTCCGTGCGGAACACATTGAGTTAAATATTGAAGGGATGACCTGTGCCTCGTGTGTGGCACGGGTAGAAAAGGCTTTGCTTAAAGTCGAAGGTGTTCAAGGAGCACAGGTCAATCTGGCGACTGAAACCGCGTGTGTACAGGCATCACGCAGCCTGCTCCCCCAACTGATTGCTGCGGTCGAAAAGGCGGGTTTTCAGGCCAGGGAGCTGAGTCATGCAACCATGGATACTCATGCCGCGTTTCAGGAGAAAAAAGCCGAGGAAACCGCAGAACTCAAGCGTGACCTGTGGATGGCGCTGGCTTTGGCGATTCCGGTATTTATTTTGGAAATGGGTTCGCATCTAATTCCTGCATTTCATCATTTTATTTTGCAGACTCTGGGGACCCAGAATAGCTGGTATTTACAGTTTGTATTGACCACCCTGATTCTGGTCTTTCCGGGAAGACGTTTTTATCAGCATGGAATTCCTGCCTTATTGCGTCTGGCACCGGACATGAATTCGCTGGTGGCAGTAGGTACACTTGCTGCCTATAGCTTTTCCTGTATTGCAACCTTCCTGCCTGAGCTTTTACCACAGGCAACCGTACATGTGTATTTTGAAGCAGCTGCCGTTATTGTGGCGTTAATTCTACTGGGACGGTATCTGGAAGCTCGGGCGAAAGGCAAAACCTCGCAGGCTATTCAGTATCTCATTGGTCTGCAGCCTAAAACGGCGCGTATCCAGCAAAATGGAGTCTGGATTGATCTGGATATTGCAGAAGTCCAGCAAGGTATGCTGATTGAAATCCGCCCGGGTGAAAAAGTGGCCGTCGATGGGGAAGTTGTCTCTGGTCAAAGCTATATTGATGAAGCCATGATCAGTGGTGAACCGCTACCGGTCATTAAACAGTCAGGTGATCAGGTCATTGGCGGTACCGTCAACCAGAATGGAACCTTGCAGATCAAGGCCACTGCGGTTGGACAGGATTCGGTACTGGCCCAGATCATTCAGATGGTGGAACAGGCACAGGGCGCCAAACTGCCTATTCAGGCGCTGGTAGACAAGGTCACTTTATGGTTTGTACCTGCGGTGATGGGGCTGGCAGCACTGACCTTTATTATCTGGTTCCTGTTCGGACCGGAGCCGAATCTAACCTATGCACTGGTCAATGCGGTTGCTGTATTGATTATTGCCTGCCCATGTGCCATGGGCCTGGCGACCCCGACTTCCATTATGGTAGGTACAGGCCGGGCCGCCGAGTTAGGGGTTTTATTCCGTAAAGGGGAAGCTTTGCAGCTTTTGCAACGTACGCAAGTGGTTGCTGTCGATAAGACCGGTACGCTGACAGAGGGTAAACCGGCTTTAACCGATTTTGAGGTTACGGAGGGTTTTGAACCTCAACGAGTTTTACAAATTGTGGCCTCAGTAGAAGCCAAGTCTGAACACCCGATAGCCCACGCAATTGTAGAGGCGGCACAGCAACAGAAGCTTGAGTTACTGGACGTGAGTGAGTTCGACTCGATTACAGGGGCAGGCGTCAAGGCGCAGGTGGCAGGACATCAGGTACATATAGGTGCCGAACGGTTGATGCTGGAACTGGGACTGGATCTTGCCCTGTTTAAACACATGGCTCAGCAATTGGGTGATCAGGGCAGAACGCCGTTATATGTCGCACTTGACCAGCAACTGGCTGCAATTATTGCGGTGGCCGATCCAATCAAGCCGACGACCTATAGCGCAATTCAGGCTCTGCATGATCAGGGGCTAAAAGTGGCCATGATCACTGGAGATAATGCCTATACTGCACAAGCCATTGCCAGAGAGTTAAAGATTGATCAGGTGATTGCAGAAGTGCTGCCGCATGAAAAAGTTGAAGCTGTACAACAATTACAGCAGCAACATGGCGTTGTGACTTTTGTGGGAGATGGGATTAATGATGCACCGGCTTTGGCTCAGGCTGATGTAGGTATGGCGATTGGCACTGGAACAGATGTCGCAATTGAAGCTGCAGATGTGGTGTTGATGTCAGGAAATTTACAGCATGTGGCGACTGGTATTGGCTTAAGTCAGGCCACAATGCGTAATATCCGCCAGAACCTGTTTTGGGCCTTTATTTATAATATCGCCTTGATTCCGATTGCAGCTGGTGTACTGTATCCATTTTTTGGCATTCTGCTTTCTCCGATGTTTGCCGCCGGTGCGATGGCTTTGTCTTCGGTATTCGTAGTGTCGAATGCGTTAAGATTAAAGACCTATCAGGCCGTCCAGTTTAAGGAACAGTCATGAATATTGGCCAGGCCGCCAGACGCTCGGGGATCTCGGCAAAAATGATCCGCTATTATGAGGAGATCGGATTATTGCCCGAACCGAAGCGCAGCACCTCAGGTTATCGCCTCTATACCGAGCAAGATATTAAAACTCTCAGCTTTATACAGCATGCGCGCGAACTGGGGTTTTCATCGACCCAGATGAAAGAACTGCTGGATTTAAGGCTGAACAGTGCCAGACATAGTGCGGATGTCAAACAGCTGGCGGAACAGCATATACAGCGTTTACAACAGAAAATTGCCGATATGCAGAAAATGATTCATATTTTGCAGCAGTCGGTAGATCAGTGTGCTGGCAATGAAGAATCGGATTGCCAGATTTTAAAACAGATCGAGCAGGGTAGCTTGCCCGAATGTTCCGGTTCAGACTGTCAAAAATAGTCCGGTATTTAAAGCATACACTCAATGAATTTACTTAATGCAATGGAGAAAGAAATGAAATTCCGTATTAACAATATGACCTGTGGTGGCTGTGCGCGCAGTGTGACAGCGACCATTAAAGATCTGGATGACCATGCAACAGTGGCGATTGATGTGGAAAGTAAACTGGTCGAAGTGCAAAGCAGCCGTAGCGAAGCTGAAATTGTCGCGGCCCTGACTGAAGATGGTTTTCCACCGGTCCCAGCAACTTAAAATAAGATCAAATGCCTAACTCAAGTTAGGCATTTTTGATTCCATGGAAGAAATTTTATCTGGCGTCATCAGCGCCTGATTAATATACAGCTTGATCAGCCGCTCACGTGAGCCGATTGATTTTTGATAGTGGGTCGAATTGAGCAGCAGTGAAGCTCCATAGGTGACTGTCCAGATATAAGATAGATAATCCCGTATTGACATGGCACTGTCTAAAGACAATAGATAATCATGCGTCATGTCTTTGATCCGGATAATTCGTTCTTCTCGAATCTGATACAGCTCCTGAAAAAGCTCTTTCAGGTTTTTTTCATTATTAGTCAGACGTTCCTCAATCACATGCAATAAAATGGTGCGATTAGAATTCAGCATGTGATACAGCATATATTGGGATACATAGTGCTTGATATCGTTATTATGATTTTTCGAAATTTCCAGAATTCTTTTTTCGTTGCGAATAATCAATTCCAGATAAAGCTGATTCTTGCTTTTAAAATGTTTATAAATTGTTCCCTTCGCGATATCCAGCTCACTAGCCAATTCACTCAAGGTAATATCCTGATGATTGTCCAGTAACAGGCATTCAGCCATGTTTAATATCTTCTCTTTACGAAGAAGAAAGTTCTGCTGTCTTACAGTCGTCATCTTCTTGGTCCATACGTCTCGAAAAAGAACAGACCCAGATTATGCAATATTTTTGCCAGTGAATATAAAACTAAGGTCGTTATTTTGCTTCAAAGCTGTATGTTTATTCATCAGTTAGCGTATTTGACTTATATAGAGCGCATCCTTCCTCAAGGATTGTCAAGAAAAATGAACCCTAAAGGTCAGTTTGCTTAAATAAAATTCCCTTTTTACCCTAATTATTCTATTTTCTGCCAAGTAAAGTCATACAGTCATGTAGCTATCACAATATTCAGCTACAGATTTGGGTATCACCATTTAAGGAAGTTGAACATGCCAATTTATAGTGCGCCTCTCAAAGACATGGAATTTATTTTAAAGGATGTGTTTCAGGCTGAAAAATTCTGGCAAGACAATGAAAAGCTGGCTCATCTTGACCTGGCCACAGCCCATGCGATTCTGGAAGAAATGGCCAAGTTTTCAAAAAACGTCATTCTGGATCTGAACCGTCCGGCCGATGAAAGCGGTGGCGCTCAATTTCATCAGGGTGAAGTGACCACCCCGGCAGGTTTTAAAGAGGCATTTCGCCAGTTTGCCGAAGGTGGCTGGGTTGGTCTGGGCGCACCCGAAGAATGGGGCGGCCAGAACATGCCTAAAATGCTCACCGTGCTGGCAGACGAGATGATCTGGAGTACCAATCCTTCCTTTATGCTTTATCCGCTATTGACGGTAGGTGCCGGCATGGCGATCAATGACCGGGCTTCTCAGGCGCAAAAAGAAACCTATCTGCCAAAATTTTATACAGGTGAATGGTCTGGCACCATGTGTCTGACTGAGCCACACTCAGGAACCGATTTAGGCATTATTAAAACCAAAGCCGAACCGAATGCTGATGGCAGCTACAATATTACCGGCACCAAAATCTTTATTACCAGTGGTGAGCATGACCTGTGCGACAACATCATTCACCTGGTTCTGGCCAAAACGCCAGATGCGCCAGCCGGTTCGCGCGGAATTTCTCTGTTTATTGTGCCGAAGTTTCTGGTCAATGCTGACGGTTCTCTGGGTGAGCGAAATGCCGTATCGGCCGGTTCTATCGAACATAAAATGGGGATTAAAGGCTCTGCAACCTGTGTAATGAACTTTGACGGCGCCAAAGGCTATCTGGTGGGCAATGAAAATGAAGGTCTGGCCGGCATGTTCGTAATGATGAATTATGAACGTCTGTCGATGGGCATTCAGGGAATTGGTGCTGCGGAGTTTGCCTATCAGAATGCCGCCCAATATACGACCGACCGTTTACAGGGACGTGCCTCAACAGGTGCAAAATCACCTGAAAAACCGGCAGACTCAATTCTGGTTCATGGTGATGTACGCCGTATGTTATTGAATGTCCGTGCTAATAATGAGGCTTCACGGGCATTTGCGGTATATGTGGGACAACAGCTCGACATTACCAAATATTCTAATGACCCGGAAGCAATACGTAAAGCCACAGACCGTGTCGCGCTACTTACCCCAATTGCCAAAGCCTATCTGACCGATAAAGCACTGGATTCTGCACTGGAAGCGCAAATGTGCTTCGGTGGTCATGGTTATATCCGTGAATGGGGAATGGAGCAATGTATTCGCGACCTGCGTATTGCACAGATTTATGAGGGCACCAACGGGGTCCAGGCAATTGACCTGATTGGCCGTAAGACTACCAAATGCAAAGGAGCGTATTTAGCTGAATATCTAAGTGAAATTCGTGAGTTTGCCCAAGGCTTGGATGACAGTCTAACGATTAAAGCAGTGACTCTGGATGTGTGTCAAAAACTGGAAGATATTACCGCCTATATCATTACCCAGTCTCAGACTGATTCTAATTTCTCCAATGCCGTTGCAGTAGACTATCTGCATGCCGTGGGACTGCTCAGCTTTGTGTATATGTATGCACGTATCAGTCAGGCAGCCAGCTTAAAAGCGGAAAGTTTTTATCAGCATAAACTGGTTCTGGCCGACTATTATATTGCCAAAGTTCTGCCGGATCTGGATGCACGTTTGCAACGCATTCAGGCAGGTGCCGATCTGGTCATGCAGTTGCCGGAAGATTATTTTACTGCTCAGGCCTAATGATTAAAAAAGATCAAAAAACTGGTCACCAGAGAGACATTGCAGTCTATATGCACTGCAATGTCTGATTACTGAAAAAGAATAGAAGGATGAATATCATGATCGTAATCGTAGAAGCTGTACGTACCGCCATGGGCGGTTTCCAAGGTTCACTCTCTAGCTACACAGCACCAGATTTGGGGGCGGCTGCAATTAAAGAAGTGGTGGCACGTTCGGGTTTACAGCCCAATGAAATTGATGAAGTGATCATGGGCTGTGTACTGCCAGCAGGGCTTAAACAGGGACCGGCACGTCAGGCGATGCGTCAGGCAGGCTTACCTGATGCTACGGGTGCAACCACCATCAATAAAATCTGCGGCTCAGGCATGAAAGCCGTGATACAGGCCGCAGATGCAATCAAAGCGGGTTCGGCTGAAATTGTGGTAGCAGGTGGCATGGAGTCTATGTCAAATGCGCCCTATTTGATGGATAAGGCGCGTGCCGGTTTTCGCATGGGGCATGGCAAAGTCACTGATCATATGTTTCAAGAAGGGCTGGAAGATGCTGAGACAGGCCTGTCAATGGGAATTCTAGCGCAGGACATGGCAGACAAAAAAGGCTATACCCGTGAACAGCAGGATCAATATGCGATTGCTTCACTAAACAAGGCGGTTGCAGCGATTGAGGGCGGGTTCTTTAAAGATGAAATTGTACCGGTGGTGGTCAGCAGTCGCAAAGGCCAGGTCACAGTTGATCAGGATGAACAGCCTTTAAATGCCAAGGTAGACAAGATTCCAAGCTTGCGCCCGGCCTTCAAGAAAGACGGCACCATTACTGCGGCAAATGCCAGTTCAATTTCAGATGGTGCCTCTGCATTGTTAGTAACTTCAAGCGAGATTGCAGCAGAGCGGGGCTTAACACCGCTTGCCAATATTGTGGCTTATGCCAGCCATTCACAACATCCAAGTGAATTTACCATTGCACCGGTTGGCGCCATTGAAAAAGTATTAAAGCAAACCGGTTGGAATGCCAAAGAAGTCGATCTGTGGGAAATTAATGAAGCATTTGCCATGGTGACGATGGCTGCAATAGATGCCTTTGATCTGGATACAGCCAAAGTCAACATCAATGGCGGTGCCTGCGCTTTAGGTCATCCACTCGGTTCTTCAGGCTCGCGTATTATTGTGACCTTGATTCATGCCTTAAAACGTACCGGCGGCAAGAAGGGCATTGCCGCACTCTGTATCGGCGGCGGTGAAGCAACTGCGATTGCAGTAGAACTGGTTTAAGTCCGTCCAGAACTCAATGCTCGAATGAGCAAAATTAACTATTGATTCAGAGAGTTATGCTTTTGGTTCGCCAGAAGCAAACATTTGTTTATTTTATATTTTTTGAGATTTTTTATGAACGGTTTAGAGCGCATTCGTTTGCTCCCATTACAAGATAAAGTGGTATCTGTAGAACAAGCACTACAACTCATTCAAGAGGGCGATGTAATTGGTTTAAGCGGTTTTGGTGGAGCAGGTGAGGCGAAAACTGTGCCTTTGGCATTGGCTGAGTATGCACAGAAGCATCCAATCCATATTACCTTGGCGACAGGTGCAAGTCTGGGGAACCAGATTGATGGCAAACTTAATGAAGCGCACGTTATAACCCGCCGTTATCCTTATCAGGCCGATCCTTCTTTACGTAAAGCGATTAATGCGGGCGAAGTCATGTATGTCGATCAGCATCTCTCTGAGCTGGCCGACAATATCCGTCATAAAAACCTGCCCGCAATTAATGTAGCTATCATTGCAGCCACCGCCATCACCGAAGATGGTCAGATTATTCCAACAGGCTCTTGCGGAAATTCTGCAAATTTCATCGAAATGGCAGACCGGGTCATCATTGAAATTGACATGACGATTAACCCTGTGCTTGAAGGGGTTCACGATATTTATTTGCCACAAGCTCGTCCAAACCGCGGGCCAATTCCGCTGATACAAGCCAGTGACAAGATTGGAACGATCGGGATTCATGTGGCGCCTGAAAAAATTGCTGCGATTGTGATGAACGAGATTCCAGATACTTCCTTTGGTATGGACCAACCAGATGAAGAAACGCTGGCAATTGCAAGTCACCTGATTGATTTTTTTGAGCAGGAGGTCGCAGCAGGGCGTTTACCGGAAAATCTGGGGCCACTGCAATCAGGTGTGGGCTCAGTGGCTAATGCGGTATTTGCCGGCTTTGAACACTCCAGTTTTAATAACTTGGAAATGTATTCTGAAGTTTTGCAGGACTGCACTTTCCAGCTTATCGACTCCGGCAAGATGACCTTTGCTTCTGGCTGTTCCATGACCCTGAGCGATGGCTGGGCCGCACGGGTGATGAAGAATTTTGATCAGTATAAAGATAAAATTGTTTTGCGCCCGCAGGAAATTTCCAATAATCCCGAACTGATTCGCCGCCTCGGTATTATTGCGATTAATACGGTACTGGAGTTTGATATTTACGGAAATGTGAACTCCACTCATGTCGCGGGGACCAAGATGATGAATGGTATTGGTGGCTCGGGAGATTTTACCCGCCATGCGCATCTTGCCATCTTTGTGACCAAATCCTATGCCAAAGGTGGGGCAATTTC
Organism: Acinetobacter sp. S4400-12; assembly: GCF_024129495.1. Classification (NCBI taxonomy): domain Bacteria; kingdom Pseudomonadati; phylum Pseudomonadota; class Gammaproteobacteria; order Moraxellales; family Moraxellaceae; genus Acinetobacter; species Acinetobacter sp. S4400-12. Next base: position 65,366 of record NZ_JAMXYB010000013.1, read on the forward strand.
TTCGGTAGTTCCTCTGGTGAGCCACATTGACCATACCGACCATGACGTAGATATTTTGGTGACTGAGCAAGGTTTGGCAGATCTGCGCGGTCTGGCGCCGCGTGAACGTGCCCGCAAGATTATTGATATCTGTGCTCATCCGGATTATCGCGAAAGTTTGAATGATTATTTTGAGCGTGCTTGTGCACGTGGTGGCCATACACCGCACTTATTAAATGAAGCATTGTCCTGGCATGCTCAATTTGAAGAAACCGGTTCAATGAAAATCGCTTAAAATTCTGAATTGCATTGATTGTAAAATAAAGCCCGTCTAAGACGGGCTTTATTCAGTTTTTGTCGTTTCAACATTCTTTGAACTATTTAAAAACTTTTTCCAGTACATGGCGGTGAATGAAACGCAGTTTATCTTTGACGCTTTCTGAGAGCTTGAAAGGATAGGCATCTTCTAGCCCCATACTGCGGTTCAACGCATTCAGATTGAAAGTCAGCGTAATCCAGTTTTCTAAAATATGTTCAAAATCCTGTCCGCCAATCGGGCATTCCTTAAAATTAATACTGGCCAGGTCTCGATTATTTCCTTGCACACGCAGGCCCGCATAATAGGCAGTTTCGAGAGTTTCCATCATGTGCAGATAATGCGCCCAGGTTTCGGCCCAGTCTTCCCACGGGTGAGCCGACGCATAGCTGCTGATATAGTTCTCCTGCCAGTTGATGGGTGCGCCTTTGTTATAGTGACGTTCCAGAGATTGACTATAATCTTGCTGTTCATTACCAAAATACAGGCGAAACTCATCCAGCAGTTCAGGATGTAAATGCTGCATGACATTAAAATAGTAATGACCGCTTTCATGGCGAAAGTGCCCCAATAAAGTCCGGTAATTTTCACCCATATTTACCCGTGTTGTTTCTCGATAAACCACATCTGCCTCAATGGCATTCAGGGTAATGACGCCATTGGAGTGTCCTGTCAGCACTGGTTTATCTTCTTCGGGCAGAATAAAGTCAAAGCGTATTCCAAAGGGATCATTCTCTGAATATTTCGGACGCGGCATCATATTCATGCCCAGGGCCAGATATAGAAAACGGCGCTTGGCTTCTTCCAGACGGAACCAGTAAATCAGGTTTTCTGTATTCTCCAGATTGGGAATTACATGGGTCAGCTGGCAGGATTCACAGAAATCTTCTTCATCACTGCTGGGAATCATCCAGTTACAAACCTGATAGTGGGTATAGTTATGACAGGGCTTGTAACTGGTATGCCGATATTGCTTGGCCACCGGAATCCATTCCGTCGGGCTTTGTTTCTTGAATGTACACAGCTCTTTTTCAGAAGCGACATAACCGATGGGAAGCAGGCAATGATCACATACTGATTTATAAAAAAAGATCTGTCGGTGGCAAATTGCACATTCAAAATATTTCATTTCTGCTCCCTTGCAGTTTTATCTTCTTTACTTACCTCTTTATAAAATAGAGAGGTGATTCCAGAAACCAAACTGCATCACGGCATATGTGTTTTAATAAGAATAATAAAAACTTCAGCAAAAACCTGATACTTATAATTTGTAAAGACAAGCATAAAAGTCATATCTGCTATGTTTTTCAGATTTTTTAATTTAAAAATCAAAAGGATAGATAGGTGATGAAATTAATTTTACGGTTTTAAATTTAGGCAGCCTCTAAGTTATTACCCAATTCGATTGAAAGTGAATGCTTTATTTCGATGCACAAAGATTATTCTGCCGGGTTTGAGCCTCAACTTCTTAGAGTTCAATAAAGCAGCTATTAAAGAGTAAGGTTTTATTGATCGCCCATTTATCCATACTTTATTTTTCTTCGGCAACTCAGACTTCAACTTAGATGCTTATGTGTCGCTGCTATTTGCGTATTGATAAATTTAAATTATTTTTTAAACCATAAAATTAAACTTTCAGCTATTAGATCTCATCCCATTTTTAATTAGTCATACGATGGGCTAAGGCATAGAATTAATTTACTTTTGTGGTCGTGGCATAGGGCAATGAGCTGGATTTTCTTTACTTTAATGGCGGCATTTATGCAAGCCTGGCGTAATGCCTTCCAAAAACAGCTAAGTACAACGGTAGATGTTTGGGGAGTTACCCTTGCACGCTTTATCTTTGGATTGCCATTTGCCGCGCTTTATCTCAGTAGTTTGTATGATCTGAAACCGGCTGAAAATATCGTGCATTTTAGCCCAAAATTCTGGATCTATATTGTGATTGCCGGCTCAAGTCAGATTTTAGCGACTGCGCTGATGGTGCAGCTCTTTAAGCAGAAAAATTACGCCATTGGCGTAGGACTCGCTAAAAGTGAAGCCATACTGGCTGCCATGATTGGGGTTGCCTTTTTATCCGACCAGTTGTCTGTTTTGGCCTGGACAGGCGTGGCGCTGGGTGCTTATGCCGTTTTTCTCTTGAGTAAAGGTCGGGAGGTGACTGGATTTTCTCCCAAAACTCTGGTTATTGGAATCGGAAGTGGTTTAAGTTTTGCAATTACCTCACTTCTGGTACGCGAAGCCAGTCTGGAGCTGAATACCTTGCCGACTTTACATCGGGCGGCCTGGGTCTTGATGATGGTCATCAGCTTTCAGTGCCTGAGCATGCTGATATATCTGAGCATTTTTAGTCGCCAGACTTTAGTAGAAATGTGGCAGCGTCTGGGGTTGGTCTTTAAAGTTAGTATCTGCAGTTTTATGGCATCACTTGGTTGGTTTACCGCCATGAGCATGATGAGCGTACCGGTAGTCAAAACCTTGGGACAAATCGAGATTTTGTTTAGTATGCTGATTTCTGCTTATTTCTTTAAAGAAAAACTGGCCCGTACTGAACACTGGGGCTTGGTTCTGGTGGTGATGGGGGCGGTTTTGGTGATCTGGGCCTAGAGTCTGTATATAAAAAAGCCACTGTTGAGCAGTGGCTTTTCCTTGATTCAATATGTCCCGTCCTGAAATAAGTTTACACCTTAAGAGACTTATTTTATGGAACATAAACGAGAACAACGAGTTAAACGTACACAACGTGACTA